>JAOZOT010000418.1:1951-3633 GCA_029933115.1 Anaerolineae bacterium
CGGGTTGCGGTCGGGATCGCTGGCGGCCCGCAATCGTCCCTTGAGGCTGCTGGCCTGGACGATGGGGTAGCCGGTAGTGCGCTCGCGCTGGATGGGCAGGTCCACCGCGCCCAGCCCGCGGCCGGTGCCGGCGTGGAGGGGCGTTTCTACATAGATAAAGAGCATACTCCTGGCTTCAAACATGGTCGTTCACTCCTTCCATTCGGTGATGATAACCTGGCCGAAGCCGATCTCCGGCCAGCGATCGGTAATGGCTCCGTTGATCAGGTCCGTCTTGAGACGGACCGAGTCATTGGTGGTGAAATAGTACACACTTCCGGCGGGTACATAGCGACGGGCCGATTTCTGGCCTCCGCTGGCCCAGTCAAACCCGCCGATGCTTTCATAGCGATTGAGCGCTACGGCCTGCAAGGTGACGGCCCCGTCGAAGAAGCGCTCCCAATCCTTCGTCCTCCAGCCTTCCTCAAAATAGGTTGGGCTGGCAAAGTAGACTTTGAAACGGGCCGGCAAGGGGGCTGGCACTTGCGGCCAGCCCAAGGCCGGCTCGATCCTGGTAAAGTGTGCCCCCCGTCCCTCACCGCCAATGCGCAACGTGCCCCTCTCGGGCCAGCCGTCGTAGCCCTCCACCTGCACCCACAGGCCTACGCCCGGACGAGGACGGATGAACTCCACCTCGTACAACGCGCCTTCCAGGGTCGTGCGGGTGGCGTCGTCACGGCCAATGCCGAAGCGGCTTTCGCGGACGAAAAGCTCTTCACCGGATGTCGCTTTCGCCTGCTCGCCACAAAGACATTTGCATAGCTCCTCCTCGGCCAGCCACCGTCCCGGTACTTGCTTGCTCGGTTCATAACCCTCGGGCTGCCAGAGCAACCTCGGCAAGTCGGCCGGCGCGCTGGTGAGCACGTAGGACGCTTCTCCTCGCAGGCGGGGCCTGAGCGGACGATAGCTTCCGGTCTGCCTGTCCAGCACTACGTCAGCGGGGATCGGGAAGTACCGGGTGATATGATCGCCTTCCTTTCTGGCGATAAAGGGGCCGCGCAATCGAAGGTCGCCGAAATCCTCTGCCGTGCCCACCGCTTCAGCAATGGCCGCCGGATCGCGCAGATCCACACCTTTCACCACCAGATGGTGGGAGCGGATGACGCCCTGCATCACCGTCGGGTACGGCGGAAAGAGGCTCCGCGCGCGATGGTCGCTCAAGGCATCGAAAGGTTTGCCATCACGAAAGAGCCAGACATCCACAGGTTCAAGGAAAAGTTCCATCACTCGCCACCTCCTTGCGCCACAAAGCGGGCGAACACTGCCCAGCGAGCCAGTTCAGCAAAGCCCTGGGGAATGTCAACGCCATCCACACTCTCACGCGGCGTCTGGCAGTCAAGCATCTCCGCCCACCTGGCAAGACGCTCGACCAAATCACTGGCATCAGAGTCGCTTAATGCCTGAGTTCCATGCCGTTTGACAAGTTGTTTGATGGCTGCCTTACGGGCATCGGCCGACAGCGCAGTGACCACCGGTGCGCGTTCGTTCAAATCGTAGGCGAAGCGGGAGGAAAGGCGCTCCTCGGCGAAATGTTCGACCAGTTCATCGAACAGGCCGCCCATGCTCTCCCACCTGCTGCGCACCGTCATCGGCTCACCGCTGCGCTTGAGCACCTGCACAGCCACGGCCGCTTTGCCCGGCAC
>JAOZOT010000419.1 GCA_029933115.1 Anaerolineae bacterium
TTAGTAGGACTATATCCCACTTGAAACCCCGTCCACGTTTACATGCAGACTTACCTAAACAACAGAGCAGTGAGGAAATCCGATGGCAGAAGTGTTGGCAGAAGTCAAAGAAGAGGTCAAAGAGAAAGAGTGGCCGACCATTGTCCTGCGCCCACCTATCTACTACCCTGAATCGGATGGCAAGCCCATGGCTGAAACAGACGCTCATTATCGTCAGATGACCGACCTGCGCTTCGCCTTGGAAGCCTATTTTCACGACGCGCCTGATGTCTATGTGGGAGCCAATATGCTGCTTTACTACGTAGAAGGTGACCCACATCAGGTCGTGGCCCCGGATGTCTTTGTCGTGCGGGGCGTGCCCAAGGGAGACCGTCGCATCTACAAGGTGTGGGAAGAAGGCAAAGCGCCGGACGTGGTGTTTGAGTTGACCTCGGCCAGCACCCGTATGGCAGACCTGGGGCCGAAAAAGGGGACGTATGAGATGCTGGGCGTGCGGGAGTACTTCCTGTTCGATCCATTGAAGGAATATCTGGAGCCACCGTTGCAAGGGTATCGGCTGGAGAAGAGGGGATACCGCTGGATGGAAAGCGAGCCGCTGACGAGCGAGGTGCTGGGATTAGAGTTGCGGGTGGAGGAGGGGCGGCTGCGCCTGTACGAACGGGAAACCGGGCGACGGCTGCCGACACCGGCCGAGGTGGCCGAAGCGCGTCGCCAAGCCGAAGCCCGGGCCGAGCAAGAAGCGGAAGCGCGTCGCCAGGCCGAAGCCCGGGCCGAGCAAGAAGCGGAAGCGCGTCGCCAGGCCGAAGCCCGGGCCCAGGCGGCCGAGGATGAACTGGCCCGGCTGCAAGCTGAACTGGCGCGCCTGCGCGGTCAGGGGGAACCAGGACATGGCCGTTGAATAAAGCGGCAATCATCGGAGACGTTACGAGGCCCCCGCATCTCATTCGAGAGATAACGGGGGCTTGCCTTTTGTGAGCTGGTAAGCTATAATGAGCCCAGGTCTCAGCTTCAATTGGCGAGAGCGAGTGATGAAATCAGATCTTTCCATCGTCATCGTCAGCTACAACACGAGACAGCTTTTGAAGGAATGTCTTGACTCGGTTTACGCCGGCCTGGCAGAGTCCACCTTGACCGGTGAGGTCATCGTCGTTGACAACGCCTCCGGCGACGGCAGCGCGGCGATGGTGCAAGAGCACTTCCCCCAGGTCAGGCTTATGGCCAACGAGGAGAATCGCGGCTTCGCCGCAGCCAACAACCAGGCGCTAAGGGCTCTGGGGTATGGGGTAGGAGATACCTCTCACCCCCCACCCCCTGAATACGTGATGCTACTCAACCCCGATACTGTTGTGCGTGGGAATGCCTTGACTACGCTGGTCAGCTTCATGGCAGAGAATCCGCGAGCCGGTGCTTGTGGAGCAAGACTGCTCCACAGCGATGGTAGCTTCCAGCACTCGGCCTTTGCTTTCCCCACCCTGTTTCAAATCTTCCTCGATTTCTTCCCCATCAACTACCGCCTGACGGACTCCCGCGTGAACGGCCGTTACCCCCGCCGCCTTTATCAGGCTGGCGAGCCTTTCCCCATTGATCACCCGCTGGGAGCGGCGCTGATGGTGCGGCGGGAGGCCATTGAACAGGTGGGACTCCTCGACGAGCGGTTTTTCATCTACTGTGAGGAGATAGACTGGTGCCTGAGGATCAAAGCTGCCGGGTGGAGTATCTGGTGCGTGCCAAAGGCCGAGATTGTACACCACGTGGCCCGGAGCACTGAGCAGTTCCGGGATGAAATGTTCGTGGCTCTCTGGAGGAGCCGCTACCAGTTGTTCGAGAAGCATTACAGCCGCCTCTTCCAATGGGCGGCGCGGCGCATTGTGAGGTTGGGGTTGTGGCGCGAGGCGCGGCGGGCGTGGGCGGCAGCCCGCCAAGGGGAGATCACAGAAAGCGAGTTGGCCAGTCGTCTGAGGGCCTACCGGCAAGTGAGGGAAATGTCAAGCTGATGTGAGACTGATAGGAGGTGATACCATGACCATTCACATGAAGCGCATCGCTGAGTGCGATCAGTGTCACAAGCGGGTGGAGGTGCCGGATGATCTCTCCCTGTTTGAGGGATGGGGTTGGTATGAAGTGCGCTTCGAACCGGAGAAGGAGGAGGATTGGGCCTCCTGGGATTTCTGCTCAGTGGAATGCCTGGCTAAATGGGCAGAGGAGCGCGTCAGAGCGCTGGGCTGGCATGGCTCTTGAACGACGCCCAAACCGGCACAACTGAATGTGTGGAGGCGGCAACTTGTTGCCGAAAACTGCCGAGAACAAATTCTCACGTCCATGATCACCGGCGTCTCGGCAATTCAGTTGCGCGATTTCGCAGCGGCGATCAAGGCTCATGCTAGAGTTGGCCGATTTGTGGAGAGAGCAGGTGGAGAGCGATTCCGCGCATTTGCAGAGGTTGAGGAAGCTGTTTGAAGAGGCACCCATCAGGGAGCTCAATGGTCAAGAACTGGTGTCCTGCGGCGGTGGGGTGGCTGAGGTGCGGCTGCCCTTCAAGCCCAGCCTCACTCAGGGCATGGGGGTGATCCATGGCGGCATAGTGGGCCTTGCTGCCGACACGGCTGGCTGGTTCGCTGCTGCTTCGGTGTACCTTCAGGGGTTGGTCATCACGGCCGAGTACAAGATCAACCTGCTGACCGGGGCTAAAGGGGATTTGCTGGCCACTGGCCGAGTGGTACGCCAGGGACGGAATCTGATCATCTGCCGGTTGGAAGTGGTGGATGCTGAGAATAAGCTGGTAGCGGTTGGGATCGGGACGTATGCTTGTATCCGCGATCGGAGGGACCGATGAGATGGGTGGAAGCGGAGCAATCCAGTTAACCGTTGTCATCCTCACCAAGAACGAAGAGCACAACATCGCCGCTTGCATTGAAAGCGTGCGCTGGGCCGACGAAGTGGTGGTCTTTGACTCATTCAGCGAAGACCGCACGGTGGAGCTCGCTCAGGAATTGGGAGCCAGAGTCATCCAGCACCCCTTCCGCAACTACGCCGACCAGCGCAACGCGGCCCTGGAAGCGGTGGGGAGCCGGTGGGTCTTTTTCGTTGACGCTGATGAACGAGCCACACCGGAACTGGCAGCGGAAGTACGGCAGGCCATCGAGGACGAGACGAAGGCAGGGTGGTGGGTACCGCGCCACAACTACATCTTCGGCCGGCTGACCCGCCACGCCGGCTGGTTCCCCGACTACCAGTTGCGCCTCCTCAAACGCGAGCGTGCCCACTACGATCCTACGCGAGAAGTCCACGAGTTGGTCATCCTCGACGGCCAGGCAGGATACCTGGAAAACGTCCTAATCCACTACAACTACGATAACCTGTCTCAGTTTCTAGAGAGGCAGCGGCGCTATACTGACTATGAGGCTAAGATACTTTATGAACAGGGTATCCGACCCA
The DNA here is from genome assembly GCA_029933115.1 of Anaerolineae bacterium. Classification (GTDB taxonomy): domain Bacteria; phylum Chloroflexota; class Anaerolineae; order E26-bin7; family E26-bin7; genus E26-bin7. Next base: position 3,436 of record JAOZOT010000419.1, read on the forward strand.
AGTGGCGCAATTTCATCCTGCAACCGCTGCGGGAGTTCAGGCGGCGCTACGTCTCCCTGCAAGGCTGGAAAGACGGCTTTCACGGTCTGCTCCTCAGCAGTCTCATGGCCTATTACAATTTCGTCATGTACGTGCGACTGCGGCAGTTGTGGCGTACTTTAAAATGCAACGGAGGCACAAAACGACCCCCCTCC
>JAOZOT010000420.1 GCA_029933115.1 Anaerolineae bacterium
ATATAATGGGCTTGCACGAAGCCCGTGGTGCAAGCCTGATATGCTGTTAATACTACTTGGAGCGAGGTGAATTCAATGAAATCCTACACAAAATACTTGACCTTCAATACAAAGCGGCGGCGTGAGTTGATACACATCACCCGCGAGGTCGAAGATGCCGTGCGTGAGAGTGGTATCAGAGAAGGGCTGGCTTTCGTCTCGGCCATGCACATCACGGCGGCGGTCTTTGTAAACGACAACGAGCCCGGTCTGCACCAGGACATCTGGGAATGGCTGGAGGAATTGGCTCCCTACCGCTCTGATTACCGCCACCACCGCACCGGGGAGGACAACGGAGACGCCCATCTCAAGTCTCTCCTCATCCACAATCAGACGCTGCTTCCCATCACCGATGGTCGGCTGGACCTTGGGCCCTGGCAGAGGGTGTTCTACGCCGAGTTCGATGGACAGCGCCGAAAACGATTGGTGATCAAGATATTGGGAGAGTAAAGTGGCTGAGAAATACAAATTCTATTATCCGCTCAAAGTGCGCTTCGTGGAAACCGACGCTCAGGGGCACGTCTTCTTCGGCCATTACTTGACCTATTTCGACGTGGGCCTCACAGAGTACATGCACGCTATCGGCTTCAGTTATCAGGACTTGTTGGCTATGGGGCTCGATATGTTCTACGTAGCCTCAGATTGTCAGTACCACGGCCGGGCTTATTTCGACGAGGTGTTGCACGTTCACACCCGCATCGGGAAGATAGGCAACTCTAGCTTTACCTTCCAGTTTGCCATCTACGAAAAAGAGTCGGACCGCCTGGTGACCACAGGCCAGATCGTAGCCGTGGTCATAGACCCCGAAACCCAGAAGCCGGTCCGCGTGCCCGAAGAGCTGCGACGGGCAGTGCGCGAGTACGAGGGGTAGCTACTGTTCATTTGTAGCTGTGCCACGAGTTATCTGCATAATATAGGGCCATGCCAACTCTGATGTTCTCCCTTGGCCGATAGAACTTGCTGAGGTCTTCCGACAGCCATACCTGACATTCCTCCACGATTTTATCACTGTGCTCCTCTGGGTTGTAGCGGAGCATGAATCCCTTCTCGAAAGGTTGGATGACCGCGCACAGGCCCTCTTCTTCCATGAGAGCCCAGCCGATAGCACTTTTGGGGCCACCCAGTTGCTCGCGCCATATCAGTCCGAAGCCTCGTTTAGGCTGCTTCAGGTCTGGCGGAGGGATGATGTCGGGGTCAATGTCTATTGGATATTTGCCCTCCACCCAAGGGTCGTCGTATTCTTGCCAATGGCCCTCGTCGGCGCCGTCAATGGAAAAGACGTATATTTTGCCGGTATCAATGCGCCAGAGCATATACCCGTGCTCAAATTCTTGCCAGGCGCACCAGATCACTTTTTCCTCGTCTTCGGGACACCCCAGACCCTCTGGATTCCACGCCTCCCGGAACTCCCCCGCAGGTTCAAATGCACAGGCTGAGGTTGGAGTGGGAGCGACTGTCGGGGTGGGCGACGGCGGTGCCACCGTAGGGGTGGGGGAAGGCTCCGGTGTTTCCGCCAGTGGCCTCTGAGGTGTACATGCCCCCGTGGTCATGATGCAGGTTGCTATCAGGGATGTAGCCAACGCTACAGCAATATGGCGAAAAGACGCTCTCCGATTATTTGACATAAGTTACCCTCCTAGTATATTCGAGTCACGAATGGCACAAATGAGCGAATCTCACGAATCGAGAAGCCGCCTGGCCGCCTCGGACACCTGGGCCTCGCTGATGTCCCGCACGCAGGGGTGATCCTCCAATTCGTCAATCCTGTAATCCAGGCGATTGCAGGGGATGCACCCTGCGCCTGAGGTGAGGACGATGTGCCGGGCCGGATCGCCCCACGGGCCAAAGGTGCGGCTGTCCACAGGGCCGTAGAGATGCACGGTGGGGGCGCCTACAGCCACGGCCAAGTGCAAGGGGCCGCTGTCCACGCCCAGGACCAGGCGGCAGCGGGCCATGAGCGCCGCCAGTTGTCCCAACGTCGTTTGACCGGCGGCGATAATGGGCTGGTTGACCATCTGTTCAGCGATAGCCCGCACCAGGGGGGCCTCGTTGGCCGAACCGGTCAGGACTACTTTGGCTCCACGCTGTTCAGCCAGGGCATCGGCCACCCGTGCCCATCCTTCATTCCGCCACAGCTTGACCGGTGCTCCGGCACCGGGGTGGATGCAGACTAGCAGGTCGTCGTCTTCTACTCCTTGCGCAGCCAGATAGCGGGCGGCGAATTCCCGGTCTTGAGCGCTGAGCGGGAACTCCAGGGGGTGGGCTGAAACGAACCCCTGTGAAGGTTTGACGGCGGATTTCAGGTCAAGAGCGTTTTCGCCTGCCCGGAGTTGTCTCATTGCCGAGACCGTTCGCAACCCTTCGGCAGGCTCAGGACACTGCTTTCGCAAGGATGGCCGGCCGCTCGCGGCTTCCACCAGGGCAAGGCTCTGTTCCACCTCGTGGCGGCCGGGAACGTAGGGGACGGCATCGGTCAAAAAGGGCTTCACTTCGGCGATGTCGTAGCCCAGGCGGCGGGGGATGCGGGCCAGGTAGGCCAGCAGTGCTCCCCACCAGTGGTCGAAGCGCAGGACAATCGCCAGGTCAAACTCTTTCTCCCTCAGCAATCTGGCATAGCGTCCCAGGATGGCGTAAGGCTCGATGACGGACTTTTTGGGCCGGCGGGTGAAGCCGGGGAAGGGGCACAGCATAAGCTCGTCAATGTTGGGGTTGCCGGCGACGACGGCCTCCGCCCAGGGTCCGATTAGGCCGGTGATGTGGGCCTGGGGGAACGCTTCCCGCAGGGCGCGCAAAGCCGGGGTGGCGAACAGCAAATCGCCCAGGTGGTCGGGGCGGATGAAAAGGATGGAGGATGGAGGGTGGAGATTGGGGATGAGGGAGAAAGGGCCAGACAGGCGAGCGAAGATGCGCAAAAGTGCCAGACGCACCTGCTGGCGACGGGTTCGCCGAGTATGAGAGTTAGGGTAAGGGCCCCAGAAAGAAGACACGGATAATGATAGCCAGAATACCGAATATAATGGGCAGCAGCAAGCCCATGGTCCAGCGAAAATGAGCGTCTACTTTATCCTCTAGCCTGGCGAGTTGACGGCGGAGTTCGTCCCTGTCGGCCTTGGCTTCTCCGAACCGGCGGTCCATCTCGGTTTTGGCCTCCTCGAACCGGCGGTCCATCTCGGCCTTGAGTTCCTCGAAGCGGTTGTCCCTGTCGGCCTTGGCCTCCCCAAAGCGATTGTCTCTGTCGGCCTTGGCCTCCCCGAACCGGCGGTCCATCTCGGCCTCAAGCTCCTCAAAGCGGCGGTCTCTGTCGGCTTTGGCCTCCTCGAACCGGCGGTTCATCTCCGCGTGCAAATCGGCGATCCGCTCGGCGTTGTGTCCGATCATGGTTTCCAGGCGACCCAATTCGCTGGTGATCCTTTTGTCTCGCTCCTCTTGGAAACGGTCGTAATAGAGCGGTATCTTTACCTCTTCGGTTGCCTCTTCAACCATAGCGCCCTCCACCTGTGAAAGTTGCCAGAGTGTGACCGCGACCCGCCTTGGCTGTTGCCAGTATAACACATCTTCCTTTTCCCGTCAAACAAACTA
>JAOZOT010000421.1 GCA_029933115.1 Anaerolineae bacterium
AACCACCTAACCTCCTAACCTCCCAACCACCTAACCTCCCATTTACACCTCACACCATCCCTTCGTACACAATGACCCCCATAGTGTTAGGGCCTATGTGGGTAGCCAAGACAGGTCCATAAGTGATAATCGGAAATTCCATCTCCGGCAAGACCATCTCCAGGCGTTCGATGAGGAGCAGTGTATCTTCAGTGGCCACAGGGCTCTTTTGCAAAATAGCCATCTGCTCGATGTGAGGGAATTCTACCACAAACTCGAAAAGTTTGTCAATGACCCTGGAGCGGGTCCGCACTTTTTCCAGGGGCACTATTTCGCCGTCCTCGATAATCAGAAGCGGCTTGATGCCTAACATGCTCCCCAGGATGGCCTGAGCCCGGCCAATGTACCCACCCCTTTCCAAATAGTCCAGGGTTTCGACGGAGAAGACGATGTAAATGTGAGGGATCATGCCTCTGAGCAGGCGCACAATCTCACCCAGAGACTTGCCCTGAGCGGCCGCTTTGGCTGCGGCGGTAGCCAGTATCCCCAGGCCCAGGGACGTGGTGAGGGAGTCAATGACGGTAATGTTGCAACGGCCCAGAAAGGGCGCTGCGGCCGCGTTGGCCACAGCGCAGGTCTGGCTCAGTTTGCTCGAGATGTGAATAGAGATGATCTCCTCCGTGGTCTTGCTGAGTTCATTGTAGACCTTTTCAAAGGTGCTCCTTGAGGGAGGAGAGCTGGTAGGCATTTCCGGGCTACGGTCGAGCCGACGGAAGAACTCGGCGGCAGTGATGTCTATACCATCGCGCAGAACCTCGTCGCCGAAGTGAATGTTGAGAGGAACGATGCTGATCCCCAATTCCTCAGCTACTCCTGGCTCCAGATACGCTGTGCTATCTGTGACGACTTTTACCATAACTCTCTCCTTAAATCTATTCCGCCGATATAATGTAAAGGTAATGGGGTTGCCCCCCATTGACCAGTTCTATCTCCTGCTCAGGATAGTCCTGGCCGATCCTGGCCGCCAGCGCCTCGGCCTCTTCCTGGGTGACGTTTTCACCGTAGTAGATGGTGATGATCTCGTACTCCTCAGCTCCCATCCGCCGAAGCACCTCCTCCACGACCTGTTCCGGCGAATTGCCCGCAGCAGCCAGATTGTCGTTTAACAGGCCAATGACTTCTCCCTTTTTCACATCCACTCCGTTCAACTGCACAGAGCGGGTGGCCACAGTTATTTCCACCGTCTGGACTTCGCCGGCCGCTCGTTCCATGATCCGGGCATTAGTATCCAGGTCGGCCTGATAGTTGAAGGCCAGAAGAGCACTGACCCCCTGAGGAATGGTTTTGGTGGGTACAATGCGGATGTTCTTTTCTGACAGCTTTTGGGCCTGTTGTGCAGCCAGGATGACGTTGGAATTGTTGGGCAGGATGATAACCTGGTCTGTCTGAAGCTCCTCGGCAGCTTTAAGCAGTTCCTCGGTGCTGGGGTTCATGGTCTGGCCTCCGGGCACCACGGCGCTGGCTCCCAGGCTCTCGAAGACGCGAACCAGGCCCGGCCCCTGAGCGACCACAACGGTAGCTATATCGCAGATTTCTTCTGAAGTCACAGATGCGGTCACAGAAGGAGGTTGGGCTTGACTGAGGATGAACTCTTGATACTGCTCTTGCATGTTCTCAATAGTGATTTTGCTCAGGGAGCCAAGGCTGGCCCCATAGTTAAGAGGCGTGCCCGGTTCTTCGGTGTGAATGTGGACTTTGATGGTGGTGGAATCGCCCACCACCAGGGTGGATTCACCCATAGCGGCGATGGTGTCCCTGATCTCCTCCAGATTCAGGTCTTGGCCTCGTATGATGAACTGAACGTCGTAGCCATACTCGCCTTCGCTTGGCACGTGGAGGTCCACGGCCGTCTCCAGGGCAAAGTCTACCTCTACTGTCTCACCTCGGATGTAGCGCAACATGCCCTCTAGAATGATAAAGAGACCCTGGCCGCCCGCATCCACCACCCCAGCCTCGGCCAGCACCGGCAAGAGGGAAGGTGTTCTGGCCACGGACTCTTGGGCCTCATTCACCACCTCCTCCAACACCAGACGCAAGTCCGTCTCATTGGCGGCGGCGGTGACGGCTGCGTCGGTGGCCTCCCGGACCACAGTCAGAATGGTGCCCTCCACCGGCTTGATCACGCCCTTGTAAGCTGTGGCCGTAGCCTCCTCCATAGCTGAGGCGAAATCGGCGGCGGTGAATTCGTCTTTCCCGCCGAGACTTCTGGCCATTCCCCTCAATATCTGAGAAAGGATCACACCCGAGTTGCCGCGAGCTCCCATCAGGGCCCCGTGGGCTGCGGTGTGAATGATGGCCGACACCGAATGTTCGGGAGAGTTGGCAATCTCCTCCAGGGCCGCCTGCATGGTGAGCAGCATGTTGGTGCCCGTGTCGCCATCTGGTACAGGGAACACATTCAGAGAGTTGATGGCATCCCTGTGTCTCTCCAGCCAGGCGGTGCCGGCTTTCAGAAGTCTCTTTAACCCCTGTCCATCACAAGTCAGTATTGGATTGCCCGTCTCATGCTTCCTGAGAGGACGTTCTTCCTGTACCTTTTGCGCTTTCTCATCCACCAAAACAATGTACCTCCATGCTCTAATCCTCACTGCTCACCCGCAGCCCCCGCACGTGGACGTTCACTTCGGCCACGGGGACACCCAGAGATTTCTCCACATTGAACTTGACGTTGCTCATGATATTACGGGCAACGGTGGCGATTCTGGTGCCGTATTCAATTATCACATACAGGTCAATGATAATCTCATTGTCTTCGAGTCTTACTTCGATTCCCCGCTTGTGGGAATCCCCTCGGAGTAGTTCAGCCAGGCCGCTACCCAGGCTCCTGGAGGACATGCCGACGACGCCATAGCTCTCCAACACAGCCCGGCTGGCCAGGCTGGCAATGGCTGTTGGCGAGACCTCGATCCTACCCAGGTTTGTCTTCTCTATCATGGTTATTTACCTCGCTGCAGCAAATTACAAGTCTCAGTAGACCGCAACCCTTGTCCGTAGTGGGCGCTTCAGCGCCTCAAAAACGCACCGCAACGTCACTACGAACAAAAACGCCGGTGTCCAGCCGTAAATTTTTCCTCCCAAGTATCGCAAGTTGCGCAGAATGGCTTGTTGTGGTATGATATGGGCCGCTGTCAGAACCCAAGTTGGTCGCCGTTGTGACGGCCGATTTATGAAAGGAGCGAAATAAATGGCCAAATGTGATCTTTGCGGCAAGAGCCCTCAGTTCGGGCACAATGTCAGCCACTCCCATAAAAAGACCAAACGCCAGTGGAAGCCCAATATCCAAAAAGTGACCATCACCGAGGGCAATGTCACCAGGCGTCTGAACGTCTGCGCCAAGTGCCTGAAAACGATGAATAGAACGCGGTAGTTCCGGCGCTCTCAACTGCTGCCTACCTCGATAGCCTCTACTATGCCATACTCAATCCCTGCCTCCCTTACCGCTACTTCCCATTCCCCTCTTTCTTCTCCCTCCCTGGTGATACGCCGCCAGCCCGTCGTCGAAGCGATGATTTTGGCTTCGTAGAAATCGGCAGCAGTACGGAAGCGGCGTAGCACCTGATCGAGGATGGCGTTGAT
>JAOZOT010000422.1 GCA_029933115.1 Anaerolineae bacterium
TTGTAGAGAGACAAACGGAACGGTTTTACTAGCGGTGGGCCCCAAACGGAGGCGGGCACCGCCCAGTGTAACACAATAGTGCAACTATGTCCATGTTGGAGGAAGAGACTTGATCATGAACACACAAGTGACCCTGACACTGCCTGACGAGCTGTACGAGCACGCCAAGCGTTGGGCAGCCATCACCCAACGAGACCTGTCCGAGATGCTCACCGATGCCTTGGCCATTGTGCTGACCCCTGTGCACACCGCGCCCCAATTGGAAAGGCTAGTTTCTTCGCTCTCCGATGAGGATGTGCTCGCCCTGTCCAAAGCACAGATGAGACCGGCACAGGGACGACGTCTGAGCGAGTTGCTGGAAAAGCAGCGCGAGGGTGTGTTGACCGATAACGAACGCCGAGAACTGCTTGCCCTGATGCAAGTCTACGATCAACTTTGGATACGCCAATCAGAGGCTTTGGCCGAGGCAGTGCGGCGAGGCCTGCGGAAGCCACTGGAACCATGACACCCGGAATGATCTCCGACGCCCTTCGCGCTAGAGTGCGCGCCCAGGCGGGAAACCGCTGCGGCTACTGCCTGGCGCGTCAAGAGTATGTGCCTTGGGTGCTCGAAGTTGAGCATATCGTTCCAAAGTCGAAAGGCGGAACGGACGACGAAGAAAACCTCTGGCTAGCGTGCCATTCCTGCAACCTGTTCAAAAGCGACCAGACCCACGGTCGTGACCCGCTGACCGGTCGTCGGGTGCGGCTGTTCAATCCACGCCGGCAACAGTGGAAGCGACACTTTCGCTGGAGCGAGGATGGCGCCTTCATCATCGGACGCACCGCCTGCGGGCGGGCCACCGTCGTTGCTCTCAACTTGAACAACCTGGTTGCTGTCACCGTGCGCCGAAATTGGATTGCTGCTGGCTGGCATCCACCAGAAGACCGCTAGTAGCGCTTAGCACCACCGTCCATCACCGCTGCACCACAACCGAGGCTTGCTGCGAGCACTCGGTCGAACGGTGCTGACCGGATAGGCTGGGAGAACGAGCCGCCTATGGAATGATAGAATAGGAGAATAATGCATCGAATTCGTACTGCCCTCATCGTCATCGCCCTCAACAATCTGCTTCTGGCGCTGGGGTTTCGCCTGTGGCAGTCCATCTTTAACAACTTTGCCGTGGAGGAACTCGGCGTGCGGGCCGACCAGATCGGCCTGATCCAGGCCATCCGCGAGGTTCCAGGGTTGGTAGGGTTTCTGGTAGGAGTGTTGGCGCTGTTCTTGACAGAAATGCGCATTGCCGGCCTCTCGATGGTGCTAATGGGAGCGGGCATCTTTCTGACGGCGGCCGCGCACGACCTGATGGGTCTGGTTGGGGCCACGCTGGTGATGAGCGTGGGCTTTCATTTTTTCTATACCAGCAACGCCTCGGCGGTGCTACTGACAGTAGGACAGGACAAGTCGCCAAAGGTGTTGGGCCAATTGAACAGCCTGGGGGCTCTGGCGGCGGTGCTGGGCACCCTCTTGATCTTTGGGACACTGGATGCCTGGGGATACCGCACCCTGTTCCGAGTTGGCGGGGCAGTAGTGGTGATCGGAGGGCTGGCACTTTTGCCCTTTGATCGGCAGCCGGTGCGGGCCGAGCGGACGAGTCGCCGCCCCCCTCTGCGTCGCCGCTACTGGCTCTACTACGCCCTCCAGTTCCTGATGGGCAGCCGCCGCCACATCTTCACCACCTTTGCCGTCTTCCTGCTGGTGCGGGAATACCACGTGACAGCACAAACCATCACGCTGTTGTTCCTGCTCAACAACCTGATCGGCACCTACTTTCACCAGGCCTTCGGCAAGATCGTCGCCCGCTTCGGCGAGCGACGAGTGCTGACGGTCAACTTTGTGCTGCTGACGCTGGTCTTTCTGGGCTACGCCCTCATTCCCACGCTGGGCGCACTGGAGAGCCCCACCTTTGAGGTGCCAAGAGTGAGTATCGGAGAATGGGTCCTCTTTCCCGCCCTCCCCGCCACCCCAGGGCTACTGATACTGCTGGGACTGTTCGTGACAGATCACATCCTCTTTGGCTTTTCCATCGCTCTGCACTCCTACTTCCAAAAGATCGCCCTGGGGCCAGATGAGATCACACCGAACATCTCCCTGGGACAGACTATCAACCACATCGCAGCGGTGATTGTGCCGGTGGTGGGCGGAATAGTCTGGGAGGCAGTCGGAGCACAGTACACCTTCCTGGCCGGGGTAGCTATCGCTCTGCTCTCGCTGGCGTTGACGCTGCACATGCGCACGCCGAGACACGCTTGACAACCCGGCCCCTTTGCCATATCATGGGGGACGTGTGGAAGGACAAACGATGCGTGACCATCCTCGTCTGCGGCGCCTGACACCTCATGAACGAGACGTGCTGGCCGAGTTCCTCTCCCGGCTGCGGGCCCGATGCGGCGACCGCATCGCGCACGTCTGGCTCTTCGGCTCCAAGGTGCGGGGCGATTTCGACGAAGAGTCGGACATGGACTTGTTGATCGTGGCCCGCGACGGGGACGATGCGCTGGAGAAGGCGGTCGGCGAGATAGCCTACACGCTGAGCCTGGAGCACGGCGTCCTGCTCTGTGAGCACGTGGTCAGCACCTGGCGCTTCGCCCAGATGCGCGCGCGCCAGGAGCCCATCTACAAGAATATAGTGCGTGAGGGGGTCGACCTGTGGGCTTCAGAAACCGCCCCCACAAAAGTAGCGGAGGAAAAGCCGTCATACAATCTGGGCACTCCCGAGGATTACCTCCGACATCGGCTGGAGCGAAGTCACGAAGACCTGGCGTGGGCACGAGGTGCTCTGGAGCGAGGCGAGGATCGCCTGGCCCTGAATCGCGCTTACTACGCTGTGTTCCATCTCACATCGGCCGTCCTGGCAAACCTCGACGTGTTGCGGCACCGCCATTCGGGCGTCGAATCGGCTTTCCATGAGTACCTGATCAAACCGGGCCTCATTGAACCAGAATATGGCCGATTCTACAGAGAAGCCCGCCAGTGGCGCGAGAACGCCGACTACCACTTCGGTATCGAATTCACCGAGGAGAAAACGCAGGTGGTGCTGGAGCAGGCCGAGCGCATCGTGGCTCGCCTGGAACAGTTCCTGCGCGAGCGCGGTCTCTTGACGGAGAGTGGAAGTGGACCCGGTCCAGGTGTACGAGCACCTGTAGCGCACTCCTGACGACATTCGCTTTTTCGTGCGCTGCATCGTCGCGTACCTGGAGCGTAGAGAAATGTCATCGGAGCATCAGGCGAGTAGGTGAAGGGAAGAGACACTGTGAATAGCCAACAGGCCAAGGAATTTCGGGAGCGTTGGCAGGCCGTTGCGGCCATCGAGGCTGAAGAACGAAGAGCGGCCTCCATCGCCTTGCGCCGGCAGCAGACGAACGCCATCTTTCGGCCGGCAAAGGGCCTGGGATTGTCCCCAGCAGAAGGGGATAGCGCGGAGATCGAGGCCGTGCGTCGCCGCTGGACTCTGCTCAAGGGAGACGCAAGGTGACGCAACTGCCCGGCGAACGCGGTTCTTGAGCGACAGCGGAGCGGTGCAACATTGACCTTTTTCTCACAAATGGTATAATTAGCTTCGCAGATTTA
>JAOZOT010000056.1 GCA_029933115.1 Anaerolineae bacterium
GTTTTCGATGCCCACCACTCCCAGGCCAGGGTAGATGAGCTTGGGCTCCAGGGCAATGACCATCCCCTTCTCCAAAGGCATGTCCTGACCCCTGGCCAGGAAAGGGTACTCATCCAGCTCCAGTCCCACGCCGTGCCCCACAAAAGTGATGCGTTCATCGCCGTGACCCATGAAATGCTCGCCGTAACCAAGTTCAGTGGCCAGCCCCATCGCCAGGTCATAGAGTTCGCCCCCCGTCGCTGACGGTTTGGCCGCGACCCTGAGCGCCTCCTGGACCTCCAGCATAGCTTTGTGCCCCGCGACGAGTTCGTCAGGCAGGCCACCGAGGGCGAAGATGCGAGTCTGGTCCACCACGTAACCGTCCAGGGCAAAGACATAGTCCATGAGCACCGGCTCGTGGCGCCGGATTGGCCGCCGGCTGGAGCCCTGAGCGATGGCCGGGCTGAGGCCCGCTCCACCAGTGGGGGAAGAGAGGTAACTGGGTACGGCTGCGTCGGCGCCGGCCATCAGGTGACCATAGAAAAGCTCATTGTTCCAGAGGCGCATCCTGACGATGCCTTGATGTCCCAGGCGCCGGGCCACTGCCTCCAACTGGCCCGCCAGTTCCACCTCGCTGATTCCCTCCCGCAGGAAATCGGCCACGCTGCGGGTGACCACATCGGCCAGTCGAGCCGCCCGCCGCAGGATGTCCACCTCGTAGGGTGACTTCACCGCCCGCACCAGCCGGATCTGGTGAGAGATGTCTGCAATCTCCGTATCGCCCAATATGTCCTGATAGGCGAAAAACAGGCTGGTTGGCAGGACATCCAGTTCCATCCCCAGTCGCCGGGGCCTGGCGTAGCCATGCTCCTGCCACAGAGCGGGCAACTGCCGTGGGCTGGGCAATGGGACCACTTTATCCAACGCCGACTCCTGTTGGGCTCGCACCAGGCTTTTGCGGGTCATCAGCAGGGGTTGGCCCTCAGCAGGGATGTAGAGGTGTGACTGTTGGATGGTGCCGCTGAAGTAGAAAAGGTCGGTATTTTGCAGGATCAGGGCCCCGTCCAGATTGTTGGTCACCAGGTGAGCCTGTAACTTGCGGATTCGGCTCTCCAGTTCAGATTTGGGAGTAATGGCATTATTTCTCATGTCTCAGCGGCTTCGGTGACCATCTCCCTCATTTCCGGCAGCTCAGCGGTCAAGTCGCACAGCACGTAACGATGATAGGCCCAGCGCAGCACTTCTTTCAAGGCCAAACCCTTCAAATTCGTTCCCTCGATGTCAAAACGCATCTCCAGCTCGGGGATTACGCCCGGCTCATCCAAGGTATTGATGTAAGCTGAGAAACCTAGCCACTCAAAACCCACGATCTCATCAGGGTTGTCCCAATCATAGCGAATGTAGAAGCCGTAATCGGTGACATCCATCGTTGCCGGACGTTTGGGGAGAGTACGCAAGTAAAGGGTATCCCTGGCGCGATGATAAGTTACCTTCAGCTTTTTGCTTTCCATATCAATTTCCCCTTCTTTGCCTTTTGAAGATACTGCGGATGTGGCACAAACGCCGTGCGGAAATCCAACACACCGGCCCTTCTTTCAACGCCAACAACAAAAGGCCGTCCTTGCAGGTCACCCTCGTCTTCATAGATAGTATTGATGTACACTTCTCCAAAAGGCTCGCTTTTGAGGTGTGATCGCCTGATCTCCAAAGGGTTGACCAAAGTCTCCCTGATCCAGCGAATACGTTGCACTCGTTCTTCATCATCCATCAAATGCACGTAATCACCTATGTCAATGCGCACAGTTTCCCCTCTCACGTCAACCACGACGGGGGTCAACAGCCGCTGGAACAGATCGAAAGCTTCGTCGCTCGTGTTCAAAGAGATGATACGCCTGTTCATCCCACACTTCCTACAGGCTCAAAGGCCCACCGGCTCCTTGAACTCCCCGAAGACATCCTTGAGCACCTGGGTCATCTCGCCCACAGTGGCGTAAGCCCGTACCGCCTCCAGGATGTAGGGCATCAGGTTCTCGGTGCCCTCAGCGGCGTGGCGTAGCTTCTCCAGCGCCTCGCTGACCGCAGCCCCGTCTCGCTCGACTCTGACCTGGTTGAGCCGTCTGATCTGCTCCTCGGCTTGCTCCGGCTTGTATTCGTGGAGCTGGACGTCCCGTTCCTCTTCCTCCATGCGATACTTGTTGACGCCCACCTTGACGATGGTGCCTTCCTGGATGCCCTTTTCGTAGAGGTAGGCCTGGCGGGCCACTTCCCGCTGAACGTAGCCTTCGCTGATAGCCTTGACGATGCCGCCCATCTCCTCGACCTTTTTCATCTCCTCTACGATCTTTTTCTCCATCTCGTTGGTCAGCCACTCGATGTAGTAGGAACCGGCCAGAGGGTCAACGGTGTCGGCCAGGCCCATCTCTTCGATCAGAATCTGCATGGTGCGCAGAGAGATGAGAGCTGCCTTCTCGGTGGGGATGGTATAGGCCTCGTCGTAGGAGCAGAGGGCCATGGTCTGGGTGCCCGACAGGGCCGAGATGAGAGCATAGTAGGCACTGCGCACAATGTTGTTCTCCGGCTGCTCGATGGTCAGCCCACCGCCCCCACCGCCGGCGATCATCTTCATCTGCATGGCCTTGGGATTCGTCGCGCCGTATTTCTCCTTGATGATTTTGGCCCACAACCGGCGGGCGGCGCGGAACTTGGCCACCTGCTCCCACAGATTGCCAAAGATGTCAAAATTGAAGGAGATGCGCTCCACAAAGTCGTCCACACTCAAGCCCCGCTCCAGCACGTGGTCAATGTAAGCACAGGCGATGGCGTAGGCGTAGGCAATCTCCTGCACCGGGTTGGCCCCTGACTCGCGGATGTGGTAACCACAAACGCTGACCGGGTAGTACTTGGGGACGTGCTTGGCACAGAACTCGATGGTATCGCCAATGAGACGGATGGAGGGTTCCACCGGGAAAATCCAGGTCCCCCGCCCGATGTACTCCTTGAGGATGTCGTTTTGAGTGGTGCCCCGGATTTCGGCCAGGGGCACGCCCTGCTTCTCGGCCACAGTGATGTACATGGCCAGCATGATGGCAGTCACGGCGTTGATGGTGAGAGAGACGCTGACCTTGTCCAGAGGGATGCCTTCGAAGGCTATCTCCATGTCTTTGAGGGTGTCCACCGACATGCCCACCCGCCCCACTTCGCCCCAGGCTCGCGGGTCGTCGGAGTCGAGGCCCATCTGGGAGGGCAGGTCAAAAGCTACGTTGAGGGCGTTCTGACCCTGGGAAATGAGGAACTTGAAGCGCTCGTTGGACTCTTTGGGTGTGCCGAAGCCGGCGTACTGGCGCATGGTGAAGGGCCGGTAGCGGTACATGTACTTGTGGATGCCACGGGTGAAAGGGTAGGACCCCGGTTCCCCGATGTCCCGCTCGTAGTCAATGTCGGCCACGTCCTCCGGCCCGTAAATGGGCTTGACCTCGATGCCCGATTCCAGGACAACATCTTTAAGCTTGATCTCTTTTCTGCTCATTGGACGATCCACTCCTTATGGAAACTTGGGAGGAAACTACTTCATCTCCTCATCAATAAATTTGTCAACCTCGTATCTGGCTTTTGTCACAAGCTGAGCCAACTCTTTCCGCGAATAAGACGCCGCCCTCCTCCGAAACTCTGTATCAACCCGACGATAGGCCAACTCTCGACATCGCTCGATCTCTTCCAAGTTCCACGTCCGCTTTTCGGCCACGGCTGCTGCCTGACCGAAGTATTCCATCGCTTCTCCAACCCGCTTGTACTGCCCTGGATAGAGAGCTATGTGAACAGCGGCGTTGCCAATCAGGCTAGCTATTTGTCTGACGTCTCTCCTTCGGCTGCGGGGCATCAAACGGCCTCTTAACTTTGCAAGCGCCTGATCTCCCAGTCTGATGAGTTTTCAGGCATAGCTTCAATCAGTTCCTTGACTTCGGCCAACAAAGTATCTAACGCAGTTGTCAGCCTGTTCACGTCTTCGGCTGAGACACGTCCCTTCGGATTACGCAAGCGCTTCAGAGTTGTGGCTCCGATCAGAGCTTCGAGTTCTTGCTTGACATCGCTTCGGTAGTTCCTACCGATGGCGGCCCGCACCATTAACAAACGGCGAAGTGCTCGTAAGAACTGCTCACCCTTCCAGCGCCGCCCGTCCTCTTTCTCAGTCATCTCCTCCAGGTCAATTTCGATGGTGGTGAGACAGTCACGAGCTCCCAATTTGGCCAAAGGGGGAAGGGGTTCAGCAAAGATTAAGCCATCACCCAGAATAACCCCTCGTTCCAGCCAATGCCGCAGATAAGGCTTAATACGCAGTTCCAGCCAGGCTGCCTCAGGGGACATGGTAATCAGTTGTACCTTGACGCCGAGTCGTTCGGCCAGTTCCCCAGCCAGTCTCGTCCGTTCTCGCCAGCCTGGCACATCAGAAGAAGGTGCAATGACCAAAACATCGTAATCACTGTATTGATCCGCCTCTCCTTCAACTTGTGAACCGTAGAAGACGAGGGCTATGGTCGTGGGGATGCGGCGCAGCAACTCCTCGGCAACATCGGCCAGCTTAGGATTAATAGCGGCCAGCTTTCGCCAATGGTGCAGATTGGGTATCCGTTGCATAGCATCCTCGCTCGTATCTCAACTCAAACTGGGTCAACCACGCCGCTGCGATACTATCTCCCGGATAAAGTCGGCGATGGCTTCAAACTGTGAGGCCGTTGGAAACACGCCGGCTACACCCAGGGCTTTCAGCTTTTCAGTATCACGCTGGGGGATATTGCCGCCCACAATGACCGGGACATCGGCCATATCCTGCTCAGCCAACAGTTTCATCAACTTCTCGGTGATGGGCAGATGGGCCCCGGAGAGAATGCTGAGACCGATGACGTCTACATCCTCTTGCAGAGCTGCTTCTACAATTTGCTCCACCGTCTGGTGCAGGCCGGTGTAGATAGCCTCCATGCCCGCCTCACGCAGGGCGTGGGCCACCACCTTAGCCCCCCGGTCGTGGCCGTCCAGCCCAGGCTTGGCAATCAAGACCCTGATCGGTTTCTCTTTCATAGTTTCTCTCTCTTCTGAGTCAGCGAATCGGCGAATCGGTGAGGCAGCGAGTCAATGAGTCAATGGGTCAATGGGTCGGCGGGTCGGCGTTGGTCAGCCGGTGACCTTGACCACGACTCCTGCTCCCGAATCTCCGGCGGCGCAGCCGACAAACAAGCCGTATCCTCCTCCAAGGAGGATGAGTTCCTCAATTACTTCGATTATCAATCGGGTGCCGGTAGGCCCCTGGGGGTGGCCCCAGACGATGGACGAGCCATAGTGGTTCATGTCTTCCACCTTCACCCCCATCTCCCGCGAGAAGTAGATGTCGTTCACGGCGAAGGGGTTGTGGGTTTTAATCACCTTCAAATCCTCGATGGTGATGCCGGCCCGGGAGAGAGCCTGCCGCGCTGCGGGGACAATGGCCTGGGCCATGTAGCCCTTCTTGGCCCGTCCCTCTCCGAAGGATAGCACCTGAATCTCGATGTTCGGGTCGCGGCTCAGTTCCCGCGCCTTTTCCCGTGTGGTGACGATAATCCCGCAGTTTCCATCAGCGGGATGAGTCTGAGTCCCATAGGTGACTGTGCCCCCTTCCAGGACGGGCTTGAGCCGGGCCAACCCTTCAGCCGTGGTGGGGTACACCCCCTCGTCACCCTCGACAGTGGCGAGAACCTTGCGCCCCGATGGGTCCTTTACCTCAATGGGCAGCACCATATAACGACGAAGGAAAGCGGAATCGTCTTTCAGAGCGTCGTCATATTGCTTGTAGCGCAGGAGGGTCACCTCGTCCTGCTCCTCTCTGGTGATGCCCACCTCTTTGGCTACATTCTCCGCCGTCTCGATCATGGCGTTCTTGGCATAAGGGTCGTAGCCAAAGTTGTCCCAGACCCAATCCTCCGAATCGCCGGTGGCACCCGGTCCCAGCGGGTTGGGGTAGTAGCAGTGGGGACCGTTGCTGCATCGGTCGGCGGTGATGGTCAGAATAACGCGCTCCTCCTCGCCGGTCTCCACCTCGAAGGCGGCCGTGGCCATCACCCGAGCCCCTGTGGCGCAGGCCTGGCTGATGATAGGGCCGGTGATAGCCGTCGCGCCAATGAGTGCCGCCAGCCAGGGTCCACCGTAAAAGCTATGCTTCTGGGGCACTGTCATCCCCAACAAAAGCTCGTCAAAGATTTCCGGGGAGATTTGTCTTTCTTTGAGCGCCCGCACGGCAATCTCACCGGCGAAGGAGACGGCATTGAGGTGGCTAAAACTCCCCTGCCACCGGCAGAAGGGTGTGGTCCAATACCCACCATAAGGGACAAAGACTTTTTCGAACGACATCGTGACCTCCTTGCTCTAATTTCTAAAATTATTTGTCGTAATCAAATTCCCCGTCCAGGACTTCGGTGAGGACGCCGCAGAGGTCCTGGGGATGATGAATAAAGGCGTAGCGATTGCCCATTAACTCACGAGGCTTCTGGTCAATGGTCTTGCGCCCCTTGGCCTTCAGTTCGGCCAGGGCTTCGTCCACATCGTCCACGCGATAGGAGATGAGAAAGAACCCCTCTCCGCGCTTCTCGATGAACTTGGCTACTTCTCCATCGGGCGCGGTGGACTCCATCAATTCCAGGGCTACATCGCCAATATAATAGCGGGCCACGTGGATTTTCTCGCTCTCGGCCACGTATTCGCAGGCCAGCTCCAGGCCCAGGTCTTCCTCGTATATTTTCCGCGCCTTTTCCAGGTCTCGCACGGCAATGCAGATGTGGTCAATCTGGCGTAGTTTCATGTTGTGACCTCTAACTTTGATAGTCACTGGCAGCGATGTCCTCTCGGATTCGTCTCAATTCGGCCAGAATATCATCGGCCTTCTGATCGAGCTTGCCTTCCTGTGCCAATCGAGCCCGATACTTATCAGACAGGGCTTTCAATCCCTTCTGGAGATTCAACTCGGCCACCCGGTTCAAGAGCATCTCCTGCTCCGACGAATCGAGGGAGATGATCTGTTCTGCCAGTTCGTCAATTCGTGTGAGCATAATCTACCTCCGTGCCATTTCTTCGCGTCTATCTACTTTCCTCCTGCGCCTTCCCCATCGAATACCCTTTGAGGCGTGCAGACCAATCCGGCGGTCCGTCCAACTTTAACGCCCGTGCTATCTGCAAGAAAGAACGCCTCCTGAGAGCAACCGCCTCCGTAGATTCAATCGTCACCCGAACGCGCGTATTGGGTTCCAGGTCCACCGGCCCCTCCGGTCGGAATGTCGTTCCATTGGTATTTTCATCGCCCAGAGCAATCTCCCTCTCAGAAACCGAAACCGGCACGCTTTATCACTTCTCCAGCCGTACAATCCCAGCCCGGTAGTCGCACGAGAAGCGAAACCGATTGATCAGGTCACGTCCCAGAACTGAAGGGAGCCTCAGAATACGTGAGGCCTCCTCGGGAGGCAACCGGCCCAGATCATGCTGCACAAGCCATACGTCTTGTCGCTGCACCACATCGCCCCCGTCCGATGCCAGGGTGATTTCTACATCCCGCACCAGAAATGAACGCACACTCCCTCCAATGCCAACGATAGGCAACGATGCTGGCTCAAGGACTCTGGCCTGTATGCCCAAGAGCTTCACATCACGATCCAGGAGTGTCGTGCGAGATGCGCCCGTGTCGGCCAGAAGCCAGACCAATCCTTGAAAGTACGCTGACCGAAGATGAACGGCAAAATACGGCGCATCTCCGATAAAGCGGCCCTGAATGATCATAACACCATCTCCAGGGGCTCACTAGTAATAAATTCAACACATGTACGGGCTGGGTCTGACAACTTTGACAGCAGTCCTGTCAACTCGGGATCGCTGGCGACTACTTGACCATCCTTGACAGCGACCCATTGATCAGCATACTGCTCCAAAAGCATCTCCAGATTTTCGTTTACCCACACGTGATTAGCTTGAAAGGCAAGCAACTCATCAGTCAGTTCATCACTCATCCTCAACCTCCATATCGCTCGCTGCCCTGTGGCCTCCCTAAAGTTTCTTCCTCAATCACATCCAAAACCCTCTCCGATGTCATCAGGTTGAAAGGATGTAGGACAAGTTGGCAACTTGTCCAACCATCATTGCTTCCAAAACCTTCTCAGTGTCACCAGGAACTCGTGAATCCAGATCATCACTTACCTGCCGGTGCAACATTCTCCAGCACCACCTGCCGGAACACATCCCGGCTCCCGAACCGCTTCACCGCATCCAGAATCTCGATCCCCGCCAAGCGTCCTTCGGCGTCGTATGTGATTCTCACCCTGGGGCTTCCCTCTCCTTCCGCTCGATGGCCTCAAGCACCACCTCCGGCGTCATCGGGAACTCATCAGACGCTGACGGTGTCGGCCTTAGCGATCAAGATGGCACAAGCCGAATCCTGATGATCTGATCGCCCAAAACGATCTCGTTTTCGGAGACCGTCACCGGGACACTGGCGCTGGCCAGTGGCAGCAACACCAGTTGCCCTTCCACAACCATGCCGTTGACCTCAATCGGTGCTCTGCTTTCTTCGATCTCGGCCCACAGGTCAAAGAAAACTTCGCCAGGCAGGGGCTCGTCCGGGCCAGATTGGGTTTCGATAAACCGCTCCAGCAAACTATCAAATTCCTCGCCGTCCATCTGGCCAATCAACTTCTCTTTCATTCAGTTCAGGCTGTCCCTGCTTCCCTGCCCTCTCAATCGCCTCCAAAACCCTCTCCGGTGTCATCGGAAACTCGTGGATCCAGGTGCCGATGGCGTTGCAGATGGCGTTGGCGTAGGCCTGAGCAGCGGACATGGCGATGCTCATGCCCGACTCTTTAGCCCCGTAAGGCCCGTGGGGGTCAATGGACTCCACGATGATGGTGTTGATTTTGGGCATATCGCAGGCCAGGGGGATTTTGTACTCGCGATAAGTGGGGTTGAGCAGGTGCCCCTCGGCCCACCGGTGCCCCTCGGTCAACACCCCACCTTGACCACCCATGGCCACCCCCGACTCGAACTGCCCTTCCACGACCATCGGATTCAGAGCGAAACCGACGTCCTGGGCGGCCGTCACCTCCAGCACCTTCACCTGTCCCGTCTCCGGGTCCACCTCCACCTCGGCCACGGTGGTCCCAAAGGAGAAAGCCTCGGACAGTTGGCCGCGCGGGTTCTTGACCCACTCCCGGCCGTGATCCACCTTGGGCGAATAGTGGCCCCGGCCCATGATGGGCCTATCCAGAATCAACGCCTTACGTACCACCTTGGCGATGGGAATTCCCTGCTCCGGATCATCTCTCACGAAGATGCGCCGGTCCCTGGCCTCCAACTCGTCAATGCCCACCTCCAAGTCATAGGAAGCGATCTCAAAGAGCTGCCGCTTGGCATCCAGAGCGGCCAGCCGCACGGCGTTGCCTCCGGCAAAGGTGCTGACCATGCTAAAGCTGCCCGGCGCGATGGGCGTGACCTCGGTGTCGGCGGAAATGAGGCGAATGTCCTCCGGCCGCAGACCCAGTTCCTCAGCAGCGATCTGCACCAGCATGTTGTCGTTGCCCTGGCCGTTGTCTACCACGCCTGAAATCACCGTCGCCCCGCCGTCCTCGTCGAACTTTATAAATGCCTGGGAGCCGCCCCGGATGCCCATCGTAAAGCCGGTCTGCACCGAGTTGCAGCCCATGCCGATGCCCCGCCATTTGGGCAGCTTGCCCCGCTTCTCCTTCCAGCCCGAGGCATCCATCGCCTTCTTGATGGTCTCATCCAGGGCACAACTGAACACCTTCGACTCGGTGGGAGTCACGTCGCCCACTCGCGTGGCGTTGCGCAGGCGGATTTCGCCGGCGTCAATGCCTAGCTCCTCGGCGATCATGTCCAATTGCATGTCAATGCCCCCGGCGAAGGCCCGGCCATGGGTGCGGATCATACCCCGCACCGGCTTGTTGGTGTAGATGCGGTAGCCGTTGTAGCGCACGTTAGGCATGCGGTAGACCTGCTCCAGACACAGGAAGGGCACCGAGGTGGCGATAGGGCCGGTTGAGCTGTAGGCCCCACCGTCCATGTACAGGGTCATATCGCGGGCGAGCACTACTCCGCGCCGGTCCACCCCCGTCTTGATGTGGGCGATCATGTTATGCCCTTGGCGGGTGGCAATGGTGTTCTCCTCGCGGGTGTAGACCAGCTTCACCGGCCGCCGGGTGCGGATGCTCAGCAGAGCGCAGATGAACTCACCGGGGAAGATGTCAGAGCGGCCACCAAAGGCCCCGCCGATAGCGATCTTGCGCACGTGAACCTTGTGCAAAGGCATTTTCAACAGATTGGACAGGGCCTTGGCCTTCATGTGCGGTGCCGCGTTGGGCATCCACATCTCCAGGACACCCTCACCGGTGTAATTGGCCACGACGGCCAGGGGCTCGCTCATGAAGTAGGACTCTTCCTCAGAGACAAAAGTGTCCTCGCGGACCAGGTAGGAATCCCTGAAGCCCTGCTCCACGTCGCCCACGACGATAGGCACGTGGATGTTGATGTTGCGCTCAAAGCCCTCGTGGAGGAGGGGCGCCCCGTCGGCCATGGCCTCCTCGATGGTGAACACCGCGGGCAGGACCTCGTATTCCACTTTGATGAGGGTAAGCGCTTCCTCGGCAATCTCCTCACTGGTGGCCGCCACCGCCGCCACCTCATCGCCCACGTAACGCACCTTCTCGGTGGGCAGGAGCTCCTGGTCACGGGTGTAGCGGAACACGCCCCACTTTACCCCCGCCGTGTCCTTGCCGGTGATGACCGCCTTGACTCCAGGCAACTTCTCAGCTTTGCCGGTGTCAATGCGCACGATGCGGGCATGGGGATAGGGGCTGCGCAGGACCTTGGCGTGCAGCATCCGGGGCAACATCAGATCGGCGGTGAATTTGGCCTCCCCTGTCGCTTTAGCAGGGGCGTCAATGCGGGGCATTCGTTTTCCAATCAGAGTATACTCCATCGCTTGCATCCTCTTCTATCTGTCTCCGTAGCTCGTCTGTGGTATGTGGGTAGCGCAGAGTTTTATGACCCTCAGAGATGCTATCGGTTCTCTCTCCTTGCGGTATTCAGGACGTAGGCGATTCCGCGGCCTGAAATACTGCCACCGGCACAGCCTTCTTTACCTCCCGGCCGATTTCGTACAAAAACTCGGGGGCAAAATCTGCTCCATTCGGCCATTCGATGGTATTGGTGTCAGCATTAACAGTCACTTGTTTGAAGAACTCAATCTCTTTCAAAGGCTCAAAGACTTCACCGTACAGTTCATCTCGCAAGTCTACATCTTTGGTCACGCCATTATCAAATGCCAATCTCAATTTATAGTCTTCCAGATAGGTCACGCTGGTCACATGCAAAAACATCTCTCACCGCCGATACTCGCCGATTTTTGGGAATTCGGCGGCCGACTCGGCCAACTGCACGATAGACCCGATGGGATGCGCGCCCAGCAGCAATCGTCCGCGCCGCGGACTGACCGCGATGGCCATCCCCACCACCTGGCCGGTGTGCTGGCTGACAAACGGCGACCCGCTCATCAGGCTCGGATTGAACAACTCGTCCATCAACACCCACACCGCTGCATCGTCAACCGACTGGACCGTCCCCTCCAGAATACGCCGGCCGCCATGACCATCTCCCAGGCCACTGAACAGCGACACACGCTCGCCGGGCTGCGGCGCACCGCGTGGGTCTGGCCTGAGAACAAAGCTCGAATCAACTGGCCGGTCGGCCCGCAGCAGCACATAATCTACCGACATATCTCCACCGGTGCGGGGTTGACCAGGCTGCCCCCACAGTGTATCGAACTCGGCCACGAAATCTGTTTGACTGGCCACGCTCAGCGCGATTCGCTCGAGCGGACGGTCGAGATCGCCGATCAATACACTATGCGCTGCAGTCACCCCCACAATCTTGCCGTCACCCAACAGAATCAGGAACCCGCTCCCTACCAGGCTGTACGCCTGGCCCCGGTACTGTGCCCACTCCTGCAACCCGACCGGCCCGGCCGGTAGCTCGCCGCGCGGCGCGAGGATGGTTGGGGGCGGTGGAGTAGGGTCAGGTGGCGGGCCAATCTGCGCCTGGTTCATCACCAAAAGGAGGACGGCTGAGACGATTGCTGCCACCGGTAACGCCAGGAGCAACCCGCGCACGACAAACTTGACGTTCAGTTGACCTCCACTGTTCGGGCTGACAAAAAACGTTGTGCCGTCTCGTCGGGCAGATTGGCTTTAGCGCGGCAGCCTGTTCCGCAATTGAAACCCATTCCTGTATTTCCGCCTGGCTCACTCACCACACAATCTGCACCAAGTCACTACCCACAATGTGCGGGTCCAGAGTGAGACAGGCTGCGCCTAATCGTCGGGCCACACCGACGATGATCCGGTCATGCATCTCCGGCACCGCTGCATCAACATCAAAGTCCAACACATCTTCGGGCAGGAAGGCGACAAATGCAAACTGCCCGCTCTGTCTCAGACAGGCATACTCCGATGGGAAATCCAGCGGACGCCCTGCCTTCTCGTTCAAGAAATACAGCTCTGCCAGGACGATAACCGGCACATAGATCACTGCCTGACCGCGCACGCCTTCATCAAAAGCCTGCTTGGCCTGTGAGCCTAATCGAGGCGAGGCGGTCAGATACCAGAATAGAGCATGCGTGTCAGCAACGTAGCGGCTTATTGCTCCGTCCCCTGCGGCCATTCGCGCTCCCACTCATGGCGGATCTCGCCCAACGCAGCATCCAGGTCAAAGTCGGCGGGGAAGCGATCACGCCAGATACCGTACAAGTCCTGGGGCTCTCTTTGCTTCTGTACCGCCTGACGCAGACGCTGCGCCAGGTGTTCAACCACCGCGATTTGCTCTTCAAACGTCAACTGATCCAAAAGCCGTTCGACGTGCATCAAGGTTGTTTCGCCCATCTCATCCTCCATCCGACTCCGCCTTCTTATAGAGCACTATCCCTTTCGTAAGCACCTCTCGCAGGAAGACATCCCCCAACGCCAGGCATTCAGCAATTTGCTGAGGGGTACGAACCAGCAAATCGGCTGGGAACAGGTATCCCCCGTCACACCCACATCAGTCATGGCTCAGATAGACGACCACAATTGTTGGACTGCCGCTCGCACCTTTGCCCAATCATCGGCCGATAGCGTACCTATCCTCCGCTCAACCAGTCTCTTCTCCAGAGTTGCCAGCTTATGCAGTCGAACAAAGGACGGTAAGAGCAAGCCTGCCTGTTTCCAGTCGCTCAATTCAACGTCGAAAGCACTCTGAACTACCTGGCTGGTCACACGGGCGACCACGACATCGGCATCTCCGGTATCCAACAACACTAACGCTGGTCGCCGTTTCGCCTCTTGCGCACCGGCAAAGGGAAATGATAGCAGAATAACCTCCCCCGGTTGATAGATCTCCATCGGTCAACTCAGCCTATCGTATACGGCATCGGCGTCATCATATCCAGCCAGAAATTGCTCAGCCGTCAGACGCGACCAGGCTTGCTTTTCGTAAA
>JAOZOT010000057.1 GCA_029933115.1 Anaerolineae bacterium
CCAAAAACGCTGTGCTGGTCAACCTCGTCGAACAGCGGCTGGTGAACCACGGCCAGGTCATAATGCGGGGTTTGATGTTGCCATGGTTCGTCCAACACGAGTTGGAGATAACACCGGCCGAGCAAGTGCCGGCTCTCCCGGTCGAAGCTTTTGTTGATGTACCACTCCATGCTGCCATACACCTGGTCTGGCTCCGCTTCCTGAAGCACCCAATAGCCGAATGGTTTGATCTCGGGAACCTCGATGATGTTTCCACGCACCGGCCATTGCTGGCGAGCTTGGAGGATGGCTTCATGTACTGTGCGCACGACCAGGATAGCCTCGGTTTGGGAGAGGCCATCGGTCCAGGTTAGTGAGATAAATCGCATACGCTCATTCTCCTTCCTCCGTGTGTTCGGTGAGGGCGCGGATGTCGGCGAGCCATTTCTTGCCCAGGCGTCGGATCTTGGCCTGCTCTTCGGGGCTTAGGCTCTCCTCTCGCAGCCTGAGTCCGCACTGCCGACAGAAATTGTCCTCGGTGGTGTTCACCGCGCCACACCGACCACAGAGCACCCGCTCGATTTTCATCTTCATGTGAGGAGATGGCCCTGACCTCAGCCATTCCAAGGCCATTTTGGCTTCCTGGTTGGTGGGATTGAGCTTCAGCGCCGTCTCCAGACATTTGATCTTTTCTGCCTTGGTATCTACCACGGCGCTCAGCCATAGCCAGGCCGTCTCGTTAGCCGGGTCAGCTTCGATGACCTGCTCTAGCAAGCGGCGGGCTTTGTCTTTTTCACCGGACTTGGCGGCTTCTCTGGCTCCTCTGAGCCAGGCGTCAATCTTGGCCATCTCCTTCCCCCGAACTCTGACCCCGCTGGCCTGGCGGTGATTGCTCCCTCGCCTTCAGCGAGGGCTTCGTTGCCTGGCACCACTCGGCAAGCCCCCTGCGAAGCGGGGGGTCTGTGACAACCCACCCACGCAGCTTAGCGACCTTCACTCTACGTTTTCAACGGTCACCGGCTGCAATGGGATCCGATTATCAGGCAAAGGCACACCATCCTTCAAGACATTCAGGCGTTCCCCGGTCTCAGCCAGGTACATGCCTATCACCAGACGGTATTGACCAGGCAAAGTCTCAGGAGGGATGAGCAAGTCGTACTGATCGCGCACAACCTCTCCAACCGCCCATTTAGTGGTGGGATAGAAGCCATCTGCCGGCGGATTATCTTTTTGGGCTACGATGTTGCCCTCTGCATCAACCAGGTGAGTGAAAACAGTGTAGCTTTGGTCCATCTCCCCCAGGCATTGCCAGAAAAGGGTCAGGTGGATGTTGTCGCCGGGCCGGAAGCCGCTTTCGAGGTTGTAGCCCAAGAGGGAAACTTTATCGCTCAAATTGGCTTCCATACGATGTTCGATATCCAGAACGTCGGGGGGCCACTTTTGTGGAAGTAGTGTCACCGGTCCAAGCAGAGCACTGCTCCCTGGATCGGGCTCTAGCCATTGGCTACCGAATGTGCCGTACAGGGCTACTTCAACCCAATAGTCGCCTGGTGGTGTTCCGGGCAGGGGTTGGATGGTGTGCCGATCCACGAAGAGTTCGCCTTTTTGCCATACGCCTGTCGGTAGCAGTCCTTCCACAGGTGGGCCTTCTTCGCGCCCCCACACTTTGCAGGCCTTGTTGAGCAGCTTCAGCACCACCTCATAGTTCTCGCCAACGGGTTCCAAATCCTGCCAATACAAGGTAACGTCCAGTTGCCCGTCGCTTTTGAGCCGGTCCGGTTCAAGATCGTAGCCCATCAGCAAAAGCTTGCCGCCAAAGGATAGGGCGCTGGCCACCGAGGGTCTGAACCGTAGGTAGACCTTGCGCCTTTTCCCGAACCTTTCGATGCGGATGTAGTGCTCCTCTACCCAGTCCACGTATTCGGGTACATTCTCAACAAAGCGGTCGCTAGTCCACAGTACAATAGCCGCTGGATTGTACTTCTCAGTTAAAGATATGAGTTGCTCGGTGGTCAAGAACCTTGTTCGCATCCTTACGCGAGAGGTATCCGTTAAGAAGGGCGGCACGTTTCTATCAGCCCAGAACGCTACCAGAGGCTCGTCGGTGATGATGAAATCGTCAGGGTCAGTAACTGCCTGTAAGAAACGGGGGACGAAAAGGTCTATTGGCGCCTGGGGAGCAGCCAAGCGCTCGCTATCGGCTCTGACCAGGCCTGGCAAGTTCAACCCATAAATCAGCAAAGCGCAGAGGCCAACCAGTATCCACGCTGCTTCACGCTTTCTCCTTCTGATAGGTTCAAGATGCTGCTTTTGGCTGGTCAGGTTCAGGCGATGGCCAATCTCCTCGATCCCCAGTCCGGCCAGGATGGCTAAAGGGAACAGCAGCGGCGTCAAAAGATGCGGCCACAGGGGGGCGTGATTCAGGAGTGTGAGGATCGCTAGAACGAGCCAGGCGATCACGGGCCATCCTCGCCATGATTGCCGAATTAGCACAGTCAAAGCACCGTAAAGCGCCAGGGCTGCCAACCCCCTGTCTTCAAGCAGGTAGGTGATCATCCGTCGCAGATTGGCCATCGCCTCTGCTTCAAAGACCGTCCTACCTATCCATTGTTGCTTTATCACCTGCTCGTACATTGGCTCCAATTCGTAAAGTGAGAGGCAGAGGAGAATGGGCAGGCTGAAAAACGCGCCTATCCACAGGAGATCAATGAGCACAAGGAGCCATCTATTACCATGCTGGCGGCGCAGATGAGGTTCAATCACTATCAGGGCTGCCAGGGGGATAGCGAAAGCAGCCAGGAACTTGAGCAGAAGGCTGGCTGATAGGGCTAGCCCCGAGAGCATCAGCCAACCTTTCGACAAGCTCAGGACACTGCCTTTCGACGGCGAGCGGCGGTAGAGCAAGCTGGCCAGAATAGCCAGTGCCGCCACGCTGGTAGCCGGCAGGTCACCAATGCAGACTCTAGAGTAGGTGAAAAAGTCGGGGGTGATGGAAAGCAGGGCGGCAGCGCTCAGCCCGGCCAGCCATCCTTGTAGCTCGCGGGCGATCAAAGCAACGCTCAAAAGGCCGAGGGTCGAATAGGCCACAACCACAGCTCTGGCTACCTGAGCCGAAGAGCCTGCCAAAGCGAAAGCCAGAGAGAGTGAATTTATGAACAGAGGGGGGCTGGGGGAAAATATATCGGTATAGAGGTGATAGTCAGCACGCAGGAGGCGGGCTTCCATCATGTAAACCCCTTCGTCAAAGTCCCAGCGAAATCCCTCCAGATGGTTCACCTGCCAAAAGAGGAAAGCGAACAAAATACCTATCAGAGTGGCCCAGAAAAGCTTATTCCTTTGCTCTGTAACAACGAACCCATTTGAATTCATGTCGAGAGAAACGCTTTCGCTAACGATGGACTTGGAAAGATGACAACGTCACCACATTTTCCGGCAGCGGTTCATCGCCTCTCACTGCCCTCAACCGCTCCCCGGTCTCGGCCAGGTACATCCCCACTTCGATTTGATACTCACCAGGGGGAGCTTCGGGTGAGATCGAGATGTCATACTGATCGCGCACAATCTCTCCCACCTCCCACTTTGTCGTGGGATAGAATCCATCCACCGGTGGGTTGTCCTTCTGTCCCCAAATTCGGCCCTCATCGTCCACCAAATGGGTGAAGACGGTGTAGTCTTGCTTCATCTCCTTCAGGCACTGCCAGAAGAGGGTCAGGTGGATGTTATCGCCCGGCCGGAAGCCGCGCTCGATGTTGTAGCCCAGGAAGCGAACGCGCTCGCCCAGCACGACTCCGATAGGATGCTCCATATCCAGATCCTCAACGGCCGGCGGTGCGTGCCTGGATATCTGCACCGGCCCTAATAGTATATCACACCCTTCCTCTGGCTTCAACCACTTCTCGGCCGAGGGATTGTATACATGGACTTCAATGAAATAAGAGCCTGGAGGCGTAGCAGGTAGGAGTTCGACCGTCCTTCTGTCTTTAACAACCTGGCCTGGCTTCAACCATTCCAGAGGAAGGAACGGACCAGGCAGTGGTTCGCTTTGCTGCCCCCAGACTTTATAGCTGGCGCTGATGATTTTCAGTAGGACATCGTAGCGGGTGACCAGCGGACCTAATGCTTGCCAGTACAGAGTCAGGCCCACCTGGCCCGGCTCGACTTGGTTGGTCCGCAGGGTATAACCCATCAGGCGGACCGCCTGGCCAAAGGGACATCCGACGTCAACACGCCATTTGTCGTCCGCTCCCAATCCATTCACCCGAAAGATGCAGTATTGGCATGGAATCTCCTCGCCGGCAAAGATCAAGTCCCATTGGTTGGGCAGCGCCTGGATGTCAACCCGCTCCTCCTCCAAGGCTTGAAAGTATCCCTGGAAGAGTGATTGTCTTCGGGATACGGTCTCACCGTCCAGCAGGACGTACTTGACTGCATGGCTCTCCATGTAGGCGCTCAACTCTTTCCATGTCACCCGGTTGGGAATTGGAAGGAACGTGAACCGGTCATCGTATTTCCAGGTTGGGAGCGAATGGCTGGGGCCGTATAGGACCGTTCCTTCTGAAGCCTCTCCCGAGAGCCAGGCCAGAATCCCGTCCCGATAGGCATTTCTCAAGCGATCCAGTTCGAAAGGGTCTGCAGATGGGTGCTCCTCTGTGGCCTCTCCGCTGAGAGAGAGCACCCACAACGCCAAGCCGACGTAGAAAGCTATGTAGGCAACTGTTACCAGCCTTCCGTCAACTTCAGCCAGCCTGGGCCCAGCCCAGCGTCCCAGTCCGCACAGTCCCTCGGCTAGAAAGACATAGAGGATGGGGCCTAAGGGGAGCAGGAGCCTGGGTTCTGGTGTGACACGAGCGTACCAGGTGATCAGGACTCCGAAGAGAATAAAAAGCACCAGGCTGAATACGATTCTCTCCTGATTGCCCCTCCAGTACAGAGACAACCTCTCCCTAAATAGACATCCCAACCCGATTGCTCCCGCGAGGAGGGTCACCAAGCCGGTGCCGGAGTACAAAAAGTCGCGCATGTACCACGAGTGAGCCGGGATGAGGGCCAGGATCAGCGCAAGCCAGGCCTCCCTGAGGCCCTCCCACTCCCGGGCCACGATGTCCCTTGGGGAATGATTTTGCCAATAGCTGGTCAGGGTAGGGAGTTCTTGGGGGGACGTGACGTAGCTATCCTCCCAATCGTCAAGCCACATGGCGTGGGTAGTGTTGAAGTTGTACAGGGGGTTACCATATACCCTGTAATTATAAACCATGAGGACAGAGGTCACTGCCAGGTAGCAAGCGACGAAAGCCCACAAGCCCTTTCGGGTCAGAACCCGAGGGCCGCGGAGAAGTAGCGATGAGATCAGAAAGGCAATGGCAAGGAGTTGTCCTGATCCTTTCGTCAACTGAGCCAATCCGGCAAAGATCCCTCCCAGAATCCAGTATCGGCAGATCACATTGCCTGCCACTTGGCTGCCGGATTGCAAATCCGGCGGGAGCGATCTGGGATCTGCCGAGCCGCGCTCTTTGGAAAAGCCTTTGATGGTGAAATACCAAGCGGCAAAGAACAGGGTGACCAGCAGTACCTCGCACATCACCATCCAAGAGTGGCGTCGGAACTCGTTGCCGACGCTCAGTAGCAAAGTTGTCAACAAGGCCACATCCGGGCCAAACATCTTGTGGCTCATCCAGTAGATGGCCCCCAGGCCGATCAGAGCGATGGTCAAAGTGAGTATCTTGGCTTTGGTGAAATAGGCCCACTCCCGCGCGGCGAATGGGGCCAGCAAGGCCGGGTAGAGAGGATGGCGGTTGCCATCGGTGAGGGCAGTGCCCGCGCGGATCGCCAAGCCCAACGACAGATACTGACCTTGGTCGGACTTGGTAGAGCGCCAGTTGTCTTTGAGCTTGGCCCACCCCACTGTGGTAAAGCTTCCCAGGATAACCACAAGCATCAAGGCCGGTATAACCTTTCTCATTATTCCCGGCGAACAGTGCGTGCCTTCCTCCATGCTGACTTTTGACTGAAAACCACCGCTACTCACCGTTCCGTACCTGTATCTCTTGTAAGAGCACCCGGTTGTCCAGAGTCCGGCCGTCAGTTCCTATAACTTCTAGCCTCTGACCTGATTCCCACCGATACATCCCGACCTCGATCAAATATCTTCCTGGAGCGACCTCAGGGCTGATTAAGACCTCGTATAGATCAACGACGATCTCGCCTAAGCGCCAATGTGTAGTTGGATGGGTACCTTTGACCGGTAGGCCATCTTTCTGAGCCCTGATGACTCCTCCCTCGTCTATGATATGGACAAAAACCGTGTAGCTGGTTTCCATCGGCGCAATGGTCTGCCAATACAATGTCAAGCTCAGCAATTCCCCTGGCCTGACGGTCTCCGTGCCAAGGCCATAACCCAGCAGCTTGACCCGGTTGCCCAGATTGACCTCCACAGGGTGCTGGATAGGTGGCCGGGCAAAGCGATGGCGAAACAAGTAAACGTCATGCCCCGAGTACATCAATTCGTGGTCGGGGCTAGCTTCCAAGTCAGCCAAGAGCGCAGGCATCGCCCCATCCCTGGCCCCATCCCAGCGCGGGTTAAGGTCCACCAGCACGTAGTCGGTGCTTTCCCAGAAGTGGGGAGCGATGTGCAGAATCCGGCGTCGGGTAAAATGGGAGCCGGCGAACGAGGTGGCTGAGAGCGAGGCGTCATCAGGGATGAGCGCCGCGGCCTTACGGATGCTTTCCGCCCGGGCCTCGTCGTAGGCAAAACGGGCTGGCGGAACGGCCTGCCCAAAGGGCAGAGGGCCCAGCCGGTAGTTAGAGACCAAAGTCGCGCACGCCAAGGTGATAGGCATTACCTGCCATAGTCTCTTCCCTGAGCGTTGGCCACCTGAGCGCTTGAGCCGGCTTCCGTTTGCTCCGGCTGGGTTTGCAATCGAGTTGCTAGACAGTCGGGCGGCAGATTTGCATCCCGAGCGAGGCGAAGGACCGGCGAGAGCGCAAGTTATTCCTTCACAGGCCCTGACGACCTTTGGCAGGCCAAAGATAGCACTGACAAAGACAATGGGCAGGAGCGAGTTGACATGCCAGGCCCGGGGATCAGAGGGCATGTGATAGCCGACGGCCAAAGCGGCCAGGTTGACCAGGGTGTTCGGTATCATAGCCAGAAGGGTGGGCCATCCGGCCAGCGGGATCAATAGGAGTGGGACAAACAGGTAGAGGATGTAGCGGCCAAAAGCCTCGAGAGCCTGAGATCCAAACTGAGCTGGCTGTCGGATCACCTCCCGCAGTCCGTCGGCAGCGGTGAAATACCATGGAGTCCCCCCACCTCGGAAATAAGGGATTATGAGCTGGGTAGATGCTATCAGCCAGAGCGCAGCTAGGCCGGCAACGGCGGCCCAGGTCACACGCTGCCGGCGGTCTTTTTCGGTCACAAGCATACACGCGGCGAAGGTGGCTACAACCAAGGCGTAGGTCTCTACCACTGTCAGAGAGAGGATGAAGAGAGCAATGGCCTGGTAGCGCTGGCCTTTCAACATCATCAGGAGCGCCATCAGGAAGAGCGGCGGAAAGAAACAGTCAGGGTGAAACCCAAAGTAGAAGTAGCCGAGGGTAGACCACTGTAAAGATGGGTGCAAGAGATAGGCAAGGCTGAGGGACAGAGCTATCCCTTCGCGCCGAAGCATATATCGAGCCAGCAAGAATATGATGACTCCGCCGATACCCGTCGCCAGGGCTTGTAAGAAGAAGAGAGTGTAGGCGCCAGGGAAGAGAGCGTAAATGGGCAGAACTATCATCATGATAAAATAGAGATGTTCGGAGAACAAAGAATTAGTCCTGAGAGCATTTTGCTGGGAAAAGTCGGGCGGCAGAGCGAAAATGTCATCGCTCTCCCACTGGTAGGTCTTCTGAAAAAAGTCTCCGTGTAAGGTATTATACAACGCCTGGTCAAATAGAACCAAATCACGGGTGCCCATGTGAAACCCTTCGTAGAGTCGGACTTGGAGCCAGAAGAACGCAAGGATATAAGCTGTTGTTGCCATCAAGCAGATAGTGAGCCCTGGTGTCAGCTTCCAGTGCGTAGATTGTCGCAATGCAGACCTATTGACGGTTCTTTCCAACATGGTCATGGTCAAGTCCCATTCGCAGTGACAACTTCAGTCGCTCGACCTGGATTTGGCAATCCAAGCCTAAGCGCGGAGTTCCCACAGGTTTGCGCCGAAGCCGCTAGATTTGACAATCCAGCGGGAGCGTAATGGGCAATTCAGCGTGTGGTATAGCTTGTTCTGGTGGAGTACCCGTTGAGTAGTTGAGCAAGGGCGCTACATCTGAGGGAGATATCGAGGGCGCTATTCAACAACGACTACTTTCCCTAGAATAACAGCGTTTTCGCCGCTGGTATCATTTTGAACGGGCAGGCGTTCCATGGTTTGTGCCAGATACATGCCAGCCTTCAGCTCGTATTGCCCTGGCGGCAAATCCTCTGGTATAAGTAACTCCAAGTCCTCCTTCATCATTTCAGTTGGGTGCCAGGTGGAGGTGGGATAGGTGCTATCTTGGGGTTGATGATCTCGTTGGGCGACTAATTGGTCTGCCTCATTTCGCAGGTGAAGAAAAACTGAATAATCCTGCTCGAGTTTGGTTAAGGCTTGCCAGTATAGAGTTACTGTCAAGGATTGAGCTGGCCTGACCTCTTCTCTGTCAATGTCATATCCCACCAGAACTATCTTGTCAGCTAATGTAGCAAGCAATGAGTGCTGTGGAGTAACTTCTCTCTGGCCATAGGGAGGAAGGGCCTTGACCCAATAGCTTGGGAAAGTCACTCTGTATAATAGCCAGTCAACCCAATCACCCACTTCGGTAAAGGACTTGACTAAGGTGTAATGGCCTGAATCCAGATCCACGGCTTGGCTTAGATGGTGGCTGGAATGAGCGTGAAGGATAATATAGTCGACATGGTGTTTCTTCAGGTATGGTTCAAGATCGTTTTGCTTGATGTAGTCAATAACTTCAGGATCTATTATCCCTGCCAAATCAACGATGGTTCTGTCGGAGAAATAGGCCAGCCGGCCATGGTGAGCCCCGGCGACAATCGCCCCTTCTGGAGTGTTGGCCCTTATCCAGTCCACAGGCTGCCACAACTCGTTGAGTCTTTGTTGTTCCAATTTTGCGAATAGGTCCAGATTCCTTGTAGCGCGTAGATGACTTATCAAGTCTACGTATTTCGTATACGAGAAGGTGATCAAAGACATAAGGAGCAAACTATACACGATCAGGTTACCCTTTGTGTGGGAGGGAGGAACGTGCCGACCAAGCAAACCACATGTCCCAGCTAGAAAAGACCCTATGATGATTGACAGTAGCAGCGAGGTAAACACTATATAGCGCAGGCCGTGTACATCTGGAAAGTACCATTGATAACAAGTCAAAAGCCCGAAAAAGAGCCAGAAATACATCAGGAATGGAGCGATTCGTTGCCAGTCGTTGCCCTTTCGCATGACGACCCAAATCATGGCTAAGAGGGCAATGACAAATGAGCCCAGCGTGATGTCATAGAGTCTAGCCAATTCCAAGACATTATGCAGAATCTTATCTAAGTATCCCCAAAGCCCTAACTCGGTGAGGGGGTACTCTCTATGGGCGAGAAAGTATCTACCAGTCTGATTGGTGGCCAGAAGAGATCTGCCAGCATGGTAATTCCAGACTAGCATCGGTAGGGTACACAGGGCCATCATTGAACCAAAGAGGATCAGTCTTTTCCACTCAGTGACCTTCACGTGTTTAGGGATAAGGGATAGGTACCTATTAGGCTTGTTGGAGGGTGACCCCATGAATTTTCTGCCTTTTCGCACGATATCGTCCTGGCGGAGAATATGAAAGAACTCGTAGGCAAACACGCAAATTCCAGCAAATACCCCATCCACTCGAACGAGATTGAGTAACCCTAGCAGTGAGCCTAGCAATCCCCAGTGTGTCAAAGAGCTTCTATCGTTCATCGAGACATAGAGGTATAGGCACAGAAGACCGAGGAAGGCAAACAGGTAGGTCTCCATGCCATTCATGGAGTTAAAGAATAACGATGCACTGAGCAGGCTGAGGAAGAAAGCAAAGTAGGCCGAGACCCGGTTATAGAGTTGGAGGGTAATGCCAAATACAAGTATGGAACACAGAGTTGATAGTACAGCGCTTTCGATAACCGTTAGCTTGGCTGCTGAGACTTTGTCCAAGACAATATGATTCAATGATGTGAGCAGTGGCCAGGCTAAAGGCGCTCCTGAGGTGGGGGAAATGCCATTGAAGGAAAAGCCCTTCCCTTGGGCCAGGTTGCGTGCTATCTGCATGAGGATCAAACTGTCATCAATCATATACGGGGTCATAGCCAATTGTCTAAGACTGGTTTTCACGATAAAAGTCGTCTTGGCTGCAAAACATGCAAAGCTCAGAGTGAACACGATAACTCTGTCCATTAGGCTGGTGTTTTTTAGGAAGCTAGGAAGGTTGATACTTCTATAATTGGCCGATACAAGTTGATCGCTCATCAGTCCTCTCACTTTAGATCACCATCTGCTGAGCAGGGCTTTGCCCTTTTCAAAATATGCAGCACTGATGACCAGCGAGCTCTCATGGTATCCTGAAGACAAAGATCGAATACCCAATCACGGCCTCGGGCTCTCGTTCCTTCAGCCAGTCGAAGATGTGTGGATCGTCCAAGTACACCCCTTGCAAATGGGTCGCACTTACAGCAAAGACGCCCGCCCGATTCTGGAAGCCCGGTTCAACGGGGCACTTGTCTTTGGACAATATCCCGAAGCTGGGCAGACAGGTGTACTTGATGCCATAGTAGGCCGGATCGGCCGTACCAAAGTAGCTCAACTCGACTCGATCAATGCCCTTATTCTTGAGGTAGTTCCCCAATCCTTTGAGGTCCTGCCCCCAGTCTAGGTTTGAATCAACCAGATACTTGTAGCCGTTCTCCGGCCCGCCCACCAACTCGTTGAAATAAGCCAAGTAGTGCGGGTAGATGCGCAGGGTACCCACCAACTGCCAGGCACAGAGGATGGATACCAGCCCGACGATCACAGTCCGCCGAGCGTAGAGACCCCCGAAGGTTCGGGAGATTTCGGAAGTCTGTATGATCTGCCCGGCGAAGGCGAACAGGAAAGGTAACGCGGGCAGTATGTGGCGATAGCCGAGGTTAAATCCGCTCAGCGAGTTGACGCCAAACCAGACCAGTGGAGGCACGATAAGGAAAGCCTCTCGTTGCCAGAAGCTCATCCTCCGCACCACGGCCGGTATGGTCTCTGTTTTCTGTATCGCTCGCGGCGGATTGCAAATCCGCCGCCTGAGCCGTTGGACCGCAAATCCAACGGGGGCAACCGCGGAGAATAGGATGGCTGTTACAGTTAGCAGAACTAAGAGAGGGATAGGCGTCTTGATGAGGAAGGCGATCAGGAAGTAGTACCACCATCCTTCTGTGGACAACTCCCCCATCAGGAAAGCCGGGCGACCGGCCTCAGTATGGGTGTACTTGACGGCCAATCCGTAGAAATATTTGGGAGCTGGAACCGGCAACTCTCGAAACAAATAGTTGACGGTAGATTCCCATTTGCTCCCTTCCAACTGCTTGTCCAGCCAGCTCAGTTTCCTTGTCTCTGTCAGTACTGTCCCCACTGCAAAGCGATAGTCGGCCCACACCAAGGCAAAGCCGATGAGGAAAATGATGAGGAGGATAGCTGCCAGTGTGTAGGCTCTGAGCAGCCCAGGGCGTTGGGCAAGCAGCCTCGACCCGGGCAGTGGGAACGGTGCATGTATTTCACATCCCGAGAGGAACCAAAGTGTGGCTAGCAGCATCAAAATGGGAGCCAGAAGCACAGCCGAAAATTTGGAGACCTGGGCCACCCCGAAGGTCAGACCAGCCCAGGTGACATTGGCCCAACTGGGACTTGATAACAGCTTCC
This sequence comes from Anaerolineae bacterium, assembly GCA_029933115.1. Classification (GTDB taxonomy): domain Bacteria; phylum Chloroflexota; class Anaerolineae; order E26-bin7; family E26-bin7; genus E26-bin7. Next base: position 11,919 of record JAOZOT010000057.1, read on the forward strand.
AGAAACGATAGACGGCAATGAAGCTGAAGCAGGTGACGGCCAGATCATTGGTAGCCAACCGGCCATGGGCCAGGATGTTGGGGTCGAAAGCGCAAAGGAAGAGAGCCAGCAGGCCTGCTTCTGGATGCCGGTAGAGTGCCTGTCCCCAGGAGAAGACAGCCCATCCCAACAGCATGGTCAACAGTACAACAGGCAACCGCCCCCACAGCAGGATGGTGTCTGCGTCTCGGGCGTTGCGATACACAAATCGGTTTCCGAAACGGATCAGGCTCTTCTGGCTGGCCTCATCCCTCGGCAATGGCAGTTTGAGGAAGAGCAAAGGTAAAGCAGCAATCTGATCGGCCAGAGGCGGGTGGTCGAGATGCTGCCGAAATACCCCGGTCACTAAATATTCATAGGCCGAGGAGAGATGGCTGGCCTCGTCGAAAGTGGCCGACTTCTGTACCAGGCTGGGCACCGCTTGGATAGGGATGGCGGCCAGAAGCACTATTACAATAATGGTGAGCAGTACCGACTTGCGCCTCTGCTGTTTGGTTGGTGAGGTGCCGGCCATTCTATCGCCCCTTGCTTATTTGGATTCTTCTGCCCAGCAGGGTGGTTTGGTCAATGCTGTTTTGAGTCGCTACCAGCGTTTGCGCTTTTTATCACAGCAGTTGTAGGCGGGACAGCCTTCTATGCACCTATAACGTAAAATGTTTTGGATTTGAACACTAGCTTGGCCATATAGTATAAACACAGAGGGCCGATGACAGAAAGGATAAAACTTATCAAGCCAAACCCAAAAGGCAACTCTATCGCCGAGATACGCGCAAAATCTCTCAGTGCATAGACAAAAAAAATGTGAGAAAGATACACGAAATAGCTTATTTTGCTGATGAAGTGAACTGCTTTACTTCTGATGTCGAAGGTGAGCAAAAACAAGATTGTAGTCAATGAATAAATGGTTCCTATTACCGAATCATATCCACCTATGTTGCTAATTCGTATAAAATGCAGAAGGCTGTAGAAAGCAAGAATCGAGGCCCAAACGATTCTGATCAGAATCTTGTTCTCAAGAACTCTCCTCTCCAGCTTAACTGAGCGATAATAGATTCCAAAGAGATAATAGGGGGACCATATTAATAACGTGCGAAGATAATAGTAATCTTTCCATTTATCTTTTATATCGAAAAAATCACAGAGCTGTCTGAAATAGGTAGCATGTAATATATTGATGATTAAGGATACAAGGAGGAGAGATGCGATATGTTTTTCCAGGATTCCCCATTTATCCAGGGCAAAAATAATTATATACAAGCATATTATTACAAAGACAAAGAAATATATATTAAAGACTCCTCCTGTGAGGATTCTTAACAAAGTATCATATATATTACCAATGAGACCGAAGCTTGCTTTATAGATTAGGGCAAGCGTTGAGAAGAATAAATAGGGATATAGCACTCTTTTTATTCTATGCTGTAGGTAGGAAATATCTTGATTCGTCTGGAATAAGACCCCTGATACGAACAAGAAGATGGCAATGCAGGGTCTTGCTACCAGGGCGAACCATCCTCCTATAAGGCTTTCAATTTCTGAATGGGCATATCTGTCTGC
>JAOZOT010000423.1 GCA_029933115.1 Anaerolineae bacterium
ATACCGCCTCAGCCTGCGGGAGGGTGAACCCCCGCGAATTATGAAAGGCTCTCACACACTCTAAAGCGGCTATTACAAGCTGGCTTGCTCCAAGGGTTATCGGAGACACATCCTGCTGAGGAGACAATGGGCTACTTGTTAGCTGTCGTGGCTGCTGTGTTATGGGCCACTCTGGGTATTCTGGGCAAGTTCCTGTACCGCTATGGAGCCGACCCCCTGACAGTGGTCACTATCCGGGCCATCATCGCCTTCGTCACTTTGGCCACTATCTTGGCTGTGGTGGACCGACTGCGCCGTGAAGGTTCGTTGCTGCGCATCAGCCGGCGCGATATTCCCTTCTTTGCCCTGTATGGGCTGGTGGGGGTCACTCTCAACTATGTTTCCTACTTTTATGCCCTGCGTTGGACTACAGTGACGACGGCTGTCATCCTGTTGTACACTTATCCCGCTCTGGTGACTCTTTTGGCAGCCTTGTTTTTAGGAGAACGCCTGAACTGGATTAAAGGGCTGGTCCTGGGGATGACCTTTGTGGGGTGCTGTCTGGTGGTTCAGGGCTACGATCCCGCTGCTTTGCGGTTGAACCTATATGGGGTGCTGTTTGGCTTGGGAGCCGGAGCCACAGCGGCTGTGTACAGTTTATTCGGCAAAAAAGCCCTGCAACGATACGACTCGTGGACAGCGGTCTGTTACGCTTTTGGCTTCGGCGCTTTATTCCTGATTATCTTGCGCTCACCTCAGGCTATTCTGACTGTGAATTATCCCTGGCCGGCCTGGCTCGCCATCCTGGCTCTGGCCTGGTTTCCGACTCTATTGGCTTATGCCCTGTTCACCACCTCGATGAAATACATTGAGGCCAGTAAAGCCAGCATCACCGCCACCCTTGAACCGGTGGTGGCCTCGTTGCTGGCTTATCTGTTTTTAGGTGAGGTCATGGAATGGCCCCAGTTGATAGGTGCGGGGCTGGTGTTGGGGGGCATCGTGGGACTTCAGTTCTCACAGCAGCCCTCTTGAAATCTTTCAACCTGTGCAGTTAAATCCGCCCCCACTACGATTAAATGCAGAGTTACCCTGAGAACAGACTTGAAGGAGGTGATCGCACGCCAAATACTCAAGAGTATGCTTCAGCAGGTCAGCGGGGGTTGCCCCGCGTCCGTAATTCAAGTCGCAGAAAGAGAAAAAAAGAAGAAGGAGGAAGGAAATGAGAAGGTCATCGTTAGCTGTCATTAGCATTGTGCTGCTGGCTCTGATGCCCCTGGCGGGCTGTGGGCCCACACCAACCGCAGCACCGACGCCCACAAAAGCTCCCGCTCCTACGGCAGCACCTACGGAGGCTCCCACTGCTGCTCCGGAGGCGGCGCCGGCCGAGGGTGAGCCGATCAAGATAGGTTTCTTCTCGCCGACGACGGGTTTTGCGGCGGCGGATGGGACCAGTGCGCTCAATGCGGCTCAGTTGGCGGTCAAGTTCATCAACGAGGCCGGTGGGGTCAACGGACGGCCGCTGGAGTTGGTCTACTATGACGATGCGGCCAAGCCCGATCAGGCGGCTTCCATTGCGCGGAAGCTGATAGAGCAGGACAAGGTAGTGGCGGGGATCAGCGGTTCCTACTCTGGTGCGACGCGTGCGGCGGCGCCTGTTTTCCAGGAAGCGGGTCTGCCCATGATTTCGGCCTATGCCATTCATCCGGAGATCACGGCTACGGGGGACAAGATTTTCCGTGTAGGGACGTTGGCCACGGTGCAAGGTCGGGTTGGTGGGGAGTTGGTAGGCAAGGTATTGGGAGCCAAGAAGGTAGCCATTCTGACCATTGACAACGACTTTGGGGTTTCGCTGACGGAAGGGTTCAAGTCTCGCGCCGAGGAGTTGGGTGTGGAGATAGTGTTGGAGGAGAAGTATCCTCTGGGTGAGACGGAGTTTAGGCCGATCATTGGCAAGATCAAGGCGGCGGCGCCGGATGTAGTGTATGCCACGGCTTACTACAATGAGGCGGCCAATTTGGTGAGTCAGGCCAAGGATGAAGGGTTAGAGGTGCAGATAGTCGGTCAGGAGGGGTATGACTCGCCGAAGTTCATCGAGTTGGCGGGTGAGGCTGCGGAAGGGGTGATCATCACGACCGATTTGAATCGGGACAGTGAGCGGCCGATGACCAAGAGGTTTTTGGAGGAGTATCGGAAGGAGTATGGTGAGGAAGCGGACATGGTGGGGGCTTCGGCCTTTGATGCGGTGCAGGTATTGGCCTATGCGATGAAGACGGCGGGTAGCACGGATCCGGAAGCCATTGCGGAGGCCATTGCCGGGCTGAAGGACTTTGAGGACTGTGCCACGGGGCCTTTCTGGTATTACACCGAGGGTCGTGAGGTGGTGCGGCCTGTGTCCTCGCAGATTGTCAAGGACGGTGCCTTCCACTTCTACCACGAATTCACCGACAAGGACCTGGTCACGCCGGGTGTGGCCGCTGCTCCGGAGGCGGCGCCGGCCGAGGGTGAGCCGATCAAGATAGGTTTCTTCTCGCCGACGACGGGTTTTGCGGCGGCGGATGGGACCAGTGCGCTCAATGCGGCTCAGTTGGCGGTCAAGTTCATCAACGAGGCCGGTGGGGTCAACGGACGGCCGCTGGAGTTGGTCTACTATGACGATGCGGCCAAGCCCGATCAGGCGGCTTCCATTGCGCGGAAGCTGATAGAGCAGGACAAGGTAGTGGCGGGGATCAGCGGTTCCTACTCTGGTGCGACGCGTGCGGCGGCGCCTGTTTTCCAGGAAGCGGGTCTGCCCATGATTTCGGCCTATGCCATTCATCCGGAGATCACGGCTACGGGGGACAAGATTTTCCGTGTAGGGACGTTGGCCACGGTGCAAGGTCGGGTTGGTGGGGAGTTGGTAGGCAAGGTATTGGGAGCCAAGAAGGTAGCCATTCTGACCATTGACAACGACTTTGGGGTTTCGCTGACGGAAGGGTTCAAGTCTCGCGCCGAGGAGTTGGGTGTGGAGATAGTGTTGGAGGAGAAGTATCCTCTGGGTGAGACGGAGTTTAGGCCGATCATTGGCAAGATCAAGGCGGCGGCGCCGGATGTAGTGTATGCCACGGCTTACTACAATGAGGCGGCCAATTTGGTGAGTCAGGCCAAGGATGAAGGGTTAGAGGTGCAGATAGTCGGTCAGGAGGGGTATGACTCGCCGAAGTTCATCGAGTTGGCGGGTGAGGCTGCGGAAGGGGTGATCATCACGACCGATTTGAATCGGGACAGTGAGCGGCCGATGACCAAGAGGTTTTTGGAGGAGTATCGGAAGGAGTATGGTGAGGAAGCGGACATGGTGGGGGCTTCGGCCTTTGATGCGGTGCAGGTATTGGCCTATGCGATGAAGACGGCGGGTAGCACGGATCCGGAAGCCATTGCGGAGGCCATTGCCGGGCTGAAGGACTTTGAGGACTGTGCCACGGGGCCTTTCTGGTATTACACCGAGGGTCGTGAGGTGGTGCGGCCTGTGTCCTCGCAGATTGTCAAGGACGGTGCCTTCCACTTCTACCACGAATTCACCGACAAGGACCTGGTCACCGCCAAATAGAGCCTGCGCAGCAGGTCGGGGGGTGTGGGGGGTGTCCC
>JAOZOT010000424.1 GCA_029933115.1 Anaerolineae bacterium
TGCCAAAGTGAATTTCAAGCCTGCGGGAGGGTAGCCGTCCCCTCTGCGGGTGAATAAAGAAGCTGCGTGTAACAAGATGTAATGGTTCGTATTGGCGACTTCTTTTCACCATTCTGAATGGCTAATGCTGTCACTACGAACAAAAACGCCGGTGTCCAGCTTTAGTAGACACGCTTTTGGCTATGAGAGCAAATGCGGTTGGAACTCGGCGGTGAAGCGGTATTCGTCGCCCCGATAGATGGCCTGATACCAGGTCCCCGGCCGGTCGTTAGTAGTATAGGTGACCCGATCAATAAAGAAGCCGGCCGAACCGGGCTCCACCTCCAGAAGCTTTGCTTCCTCCTCAGAAAGCACACGGGCTTCTATGGTGTGACAGGCCCGAGTCAAAGGGATATTGTATTTGTCAATCAGCAAGGAGTGGATGGACTGGCGCTCCAGGTCCTCCTCCATCAACTGTGGGCAGAGGTCATAAGCCAGAAGGCGTGTCTCGTAGGCCATAGGTCGGCCACTGGCCAAGCGCAGTCGAGCGATCTTGATGACCTTTTCCCCAACCGGTATCTGCAAGCGAGCGGCTATTTCTTTGTCAGCGGGGATGACCTCCCGACTGAGCAATCTGGTGCTGGGCTCCAACCCCCGCTGTCGCATGTCTTCGGAGAAATCGGCCAAGCGGAAAAAGACGGGAGAAAGGGAAGGGCTAGTCACAAAGGTGCCCCGGCCCTGCTCCCGGCGCAACCAGCCCTCGTCAACCAAGATTTTGATAGCTCGCCCCACAGTGCCCCGACTCACGCCATATTCCCGACACAGTTGCTCTTCGGTAGGAAACTGATCACCGGGCTTGAACTCCTCCGACTCGATCCGCTTCCGCAGAATCTCTGTAAGTTGATGGTAACGGGGCACAGGGCCTGGTTGCAACTGCATCATCTTTGACCCCTGAATTGTCTTATTGTATAAACAACTAGACTTTATTATAATTGTTTCTCGGCCGATTGTCAAGTGCGGCGCATAAGGTACGGCTGCCAACCTTTCCAGGCCCAGTTCGGCGATGGTCGGTAAGAAGGGACGTCGTCCTTGGGGCTCTCGGCAGGCAGATCGAAGTGGGCTTTGCTGCCAAAAGGGGCCGGTGACAGGGCGTCGTCCACCAGAGCCTGGGCAGCGTCCAGGCGAGTAGTGCTTGTCAGCCCGATGTGCCCCTCGGCGATCACGCACAGAGTCACACTGTGACTCGCTGCCGTCCTGATCTGCTTCAGCCGATTGGCTTCAAAGGAGACCGGCATCTCCTGGCTGCTCACGGCGTACACTTCGGCCTGCTGCGCCCGGCGGCCGGCCAGTTCCAAGACCTGCTCTGCAAAGTCCCAGACTAGTCCTTGCCCAAAGATCCATTCGGTTCTGAAGCGCTCAATGCTGAAAGTGGCGCACTCCGGTGAAGACCATAGCCATCCCAGCCCGATCAGCGGCGGCGATGACGGCCTCGTCACCGATGGAACCGCCAGGCTGCACAATAGCCGTCACTCCGGCCGCCGCTGCCACCTCTACCCCATCGGGCTTGGGGAAGAAGGCGTCGGAGGCCAGCACAGACCCCGCTGCTCGCTCCCCGGCAGTTTTCACCGCAATCTCCACCGCCGCCACCCGTGAGGGCTGTCCCGCTCCCATCCCCACCAGGGCTTGCCCTGAGCCCGGTCGAGGGGCCTGCCCTTGAGCCAGGACGATGGCGTTGGATTTGACGTGGCGCACCGCCCGCCAGGCAAAGTCCAGGGTCTCCCACTCCTCGGCCGTCGGTGCACGACGGCTGACCACTCGCGCCTCCCGCACTTCGGTCTCACTCAAGCGGTCAGCCTCCTGCACCAGCATCCCCCCGGGCACACTGCGCCACACCTGCTGGGCCTGCTCCGCCAGAAGAGGCAGTTCCAACAGGCGCAGATTGGGCTTGGCCGCCAGGCAGGCCAACGCCTCCTCGGTGAAGGCCGGCGCCAGGACGATCTCGTAAAAGCGTTCTACGATCTCGCGGGCCAGGGCTTCGTCTACCGTAGTGTTCACGGCCACAATGCCACCGAAGGCGGCTACCGGGTCGCCGGCCAGAGCCAACCGATAAGCTTCCAGCAAGTCGTCAGCGCGGGCCAGGCCACAGGGGTTGGTGTGCTTGATTATCGCCACCGCTGCCGGCGAAAAGTCGGCGACGACCCTCCAGGCAGCACCGGCGTCGAGGATGTTGTTGTAGGAGAGGGCTTTGCCTTGCCGTTGCCGGGCGCCGACGAGCCCCACTGCCCCCTCCCCCGGCCGAACCAGGGCGTAGAAGGCCGCTTTCTGGTGGGGATTCTCCCCGTAACGCAGATCGCTCACTTTGCGCAGGCCCAGGGCCAACTCCTCGGGCCAGCCAGCTTCGGATGTCGTCAGGTAAGCGGCCACCAGGGCGTCGTAGGCAGCAGTGTGACGGAAGGCCTTGGCTGCCAACCGTCGCCGCGCCGCCTGGTCCAGCCCTTCCCCACGCAGCGCCTCCAGGACCAGGCCATAGTCGGCCGGGTCGCACAAAGGGATGACGGCCGGAAAGTTCTTGGCCGCAGCCCGCAACAGAGTTGGCCCACCGATGTCTATCTGCTCCAGGGCCTCGGCCAGAGTCACCTCGGGTCGGGCCACCGTCTCGGCGAAGGGGTACAGATTGACGGCCACCAAGTCAATGAGCTCCAGTCCAAGCCCTGCCAGTTCGGCCAGGTGAGAGGGCCGGTCACGGCGGGCCAGGATGCCGCCGTGGATGGCAGGGTGCAGGGTTTTGACCCGCCCGTCCAAGATTTCGGGGAAGCCGGTCAGTTCGCCGACCGGACGCACCGGGACACCGGCTGCTTCCAGAGCACGGCGGGTGCCCCCGGTGGAGAAGACCGTCGCTCCCAGGTCGGTCAATCCCCGACCCAGCACCTCTACATCGGTTTTGTCGAATACACTGATGATGGCGCGCATAAACTTCTCCGGTGAATTTCTGGGGCTAGCCGAGGGCGTTGCCCCTGGCTAGCCGGGTGTAATCTGGGAACGAATCGGCCGGAACAAGGATAATGGTACATCAAATTCCCCGCTTTGCTTGGCGGACGAAATCGGCCATCTTTTGCGCATCCTTTACCGGTCACCAGGGCGCAGTTCTTGCCCGCAACGGGAGCTTGCGTAGTAGGTCGGGGGGTGTGGAGTAGTGCTTCGTCTTCCCTGTATCGTCGACAATCTTTCGATACAAGTTGATGATAACGGAGCAGGGAACCTGATTGCAACCGCATCATCTTCAACTCTTGAGTTGTCTTGTTGTATAAACAACTATGCCTATTATAACCTTTTTCCCGTCACCTGTCAAGGGCTTTTCCAAAGTCCAGGTGCGACGCACCTTACCTCGACTTGGAAAGCCTATCCGGAGCGGCTGAATTCTGTAGGCGTGACACCGCTTTATGGTAATATTTTCCTATTGACCCTGCCTCAAGGATGTGATATGCTATTCAAGCAGTATCAGTAGTTGAGAAATCCGCCCCCGCCCGGCGCTGAAGCGCCAGGCTCGGCAGCAGAAGCCTGCTGAAGAGTGTATCGGAGAATGAGTTCTTATGGTAAGTTAACAAGCGAATAGCGTGCT
>JAOZOT010000425.1 GCA_029933115.1 Anaerolineae bacterium
CTGCGCCCTCGGAGCGGGGCAGCCTGCCCAACCACGATTGAGTGCAGAGCTACCCTCTACGGCAGGTGAGCGAACAAAGCAAAGCGAGGGGTGGGGCTTGCACGCCAGTTCGCTGCAAACCCACACCCCTTCGACCGGTTCAAAGCAGGTTGTCAATACGGTCTCCAATCACTTCACTGTCTCAGTTCCGCTTCACAGCCAGGGTGATTTTCTGGCCGTTGATTTCGAGGCTCTGGATATTAGCTCCGGCCGGGGCTTCTGCTTCTACCAACTCGGTGGATAAAGTCTCCTGCTTGATGTAGTCGCCGTATTCTGTCAGCACCTCACGCAAAGTAGGATCAGCGCGATAATAGGTGGTGATGTAATCTTCGATGCGAAAGTCGGCCTCCTTGCGCATGATCTGAATGCGCCGCACCACCTCTCGCGCCAGCCCCTCTCGCACCAGGTCCTCGCTCAATTCCGTGGTCACGGCCACCAGATAGCCGGCCTCTTCGGCGACAGCGTAGCCTGCTTTGGCACTGAGTCGGACCTCCACCTCCTCCGGCAGGAGAGTCACCGTCTGGCCGTCGGCCACGACTTCGACGCTTTGACCGGCCTGCAAACGCTGTGCCAGGTCTGTGGTAGTTGCGGCATCCATCCCCGCCACCGCCGCCCGGATCTTGGGGAAGAGGGCTCCGTGCTTTTTTCCCAGCAGGCTGGGCACAAGATTGAGTTGGTAGTCTACCACTTGGCCGGCTTCTTCCAGGAAAATCACCTCTTTGACGTTCAATTCGTCAATCACCTGATCAACCAGGCGGCGCAAGCTTGCCATCTCAGCATTCTGACGCACCTTGACCAGGGCCTGGGCCAGCGGCTGACGCACTTTGATGCCCGCCCGGTTGCGAGCCCCGTGTCCCAGGCTGACCACGCGCATAACCAACCGGGTGTCTTTCATCAACTCCTCATCAATCAGAGACTCGTTGGCCACCGGGAAATCGCAGTGGTGGACGCTTTTGGGGGCGGTCTCATCAACGCTGCGCACCAGGTTCTGGTACAGCTCTTCGGCGATGAAAGGCATGAAAGGAGCCAGGAGTTTGGCCACGGTGACCAGACATTCGTACAAGGTCTGATAAGCCGCCAGCTTGTCGGCGTCTTCTTCGCTTTTCCAGAAGCGGCGGCGGGAGCGCCGCACGTACCAGTTGGAGAGGTCGTCCACAAAAGCGGCGATGGGCCGCGCTGCGCCGGTGACATCGTAGGTGTCCAGGGCAGCAGTGACGTGCTTGACCAGGGTGTGAAGCTCGGAGAGAATCCAGCGGTCGAGTAGTGAGTAACGAGTCGGTGGGTGAGGAGTTGATGAGTCGCCCGGCGTCCAGTTGTCAATGTTGGCGTAAGTCACGAAAAAGCTGTAGGTGTTCCACAGGGTGAGCAGGAACTGACGCACCACCTCGCCTACCAGGTCCACCGAAAAGCGACGGTCGTTGCCCGGCGGCGTCGCCGTGTAAAGGTACCAGCGCAGGGCGTCGGCCCCGTGGGCGTTGATCACCTCCCAGGGGTCCACCACGTTGCCCCGTGATTTGCTCATCTTGTACCCTTCGCCATCCAAAACCAGCCCCAGGCAGATGCAGTTCAGAAAGCAGGGCTCGTCGAACAGCAGGGTGGAGATGGCGTGCAGGCTGTAGAACCAACCCCGGGTCTGGTCCACGGCCTCGCAGATGTAATCGGCCGGGAACTGGGATTTGAACGTCTCCTGGTTCTCAAAAGGATAGTGCCACTGGGCCACGGGCATGGCCCCCGAATCGAACCAGCAATCAATGACTTCTGGCACGCGGCGCATGGTGCCACTACACTCCCGGCACTTGAACGTCACCTCGTCAATGTAAGGGCGGTGGAGGTCCAGCGTCTCGGGGTCTGGCCCGGCCACGACCCCCGTCCGTCGCCGGCCGCCGGCTGCCTGCCGTTTCTCCAGCTCTGCCACGCTGCCGATACATTCTTGCCGGCCACAACTATCGCAGACCCAGATAGGCAACGGTGTGCCCCAATAACGCTCCCGACCCAGAGCCCAGTCCACGTTGGTCTCCAGCCAGTTGCCGAAACGACCGTGCTTGATGTGCTCTGGGTACCAGTTGATCTTCTCATTGTTGGCCAGGAGGTTGTCCCTGACGCGGGTGGTCTCGATGAACCAGGAGGTCTTGGCGTAGTAGAGAAGCGGGGTGTCGCAGCGCCAACAGAAGGGATAGACGTGCCGGTAGGTGGCCACCTTGTACATCAAACCCCGCTCCTTCAACTCTTCGATGATGAGTGGGTCCGCATCTTTGACAAAGAGCCCTCGCCAGGGGGTGACGGCGTCAATGAAAGCTCCCTGCAGATTCACGGTCTGCAGGATGGGCAGGTCGTGTTCCTTGCCCACCTCCAGGTCTTCGGCGCCAAAGGCCGGGGCGATGTGCACGATGCCCGTGCCCTCGGTGGTGCTCACAAAGTCGCCGGTGATGACGTAGCAGTAGTCTTTCTCCACCGGCAGGAAGGTGAAGAGAGGCTTGTAGTGCTTGCCGACTAGCTCCCGGCCGGGCATGGTGCGGACCACCTCGTATGGCTCCCGAAGTACGTTGAGCAGGTCTTTGGCCAGGATCAATCGCTCCGGTTGGCCGTTGGCACCTTCCTGCTCTACCAGCGCGTACTCGAAATCGGGGTGGACGGCCAGGGCCACGTTGCCGGGCAGTGTCCAGGGGGTGGTGGTCCAGACCAGGAAGTAGGTGTCTTCCTCGTCGCGCAAAGGGAAACGGACGTAGATGGAGGGGTCATCGGTCTCGCGGTAGCCCAAGGCCACCTCGTGATCGGAGAGGGGTGTGCCGCAGCGCGGGCAATAGGGCACCACCTTGTAGCCCTGATAGAGCAAGTCCTTGTCCCACAGTTGGCGCAGGATCCACCACACCGACTCGATGTATTCGTTGGTCAGGGTGACGTAGGGCTCGTCCATGTCAATCCAGAAGCCGATGCGGTCGGTCAGCTGCTCCCATTCCTTGACGTAGCGGAAGACGCTCTCTTTGCACTTTTGGTTGAACTCGGCGATGCCATAGTCTTCGATGGCCTTTTTGCCGGAGAAGCCCAGTTCCTTTTCGATCTCTAGCTCCACCGGCAGGCCGTGGGTATCCCAGCCCCCTTTCCGCAACGAATAATAGCCTTTCATAGTCTTGTAGCGTGGGAAGAGGTCCTTGAAAACGCGGGCCAGGACGTGGTGGGTGCCGGGCAGGCCGTTGGCCGTGGGTGGCCCTTCGTAAAAGACGTAGCTGGGCGCACCACTCTCCTTGCGCCGGGCCAGGCTTTCCCGGAAAGCATCACTCTCCTTCCAGAGTTTGAGGATTTTCTCTTCCATCTCCGGGAAATTGACTTTGCTGGGTACTGGTTTGAACATTATTTCTCCTCCGTGAGACACTCTACTGCAAAATTAGCTCCTTGGCAATGGCAAAGGTTCAAGGTTGGCGATGGGCGGCGTCCGGTGCGCCAGAACAGTTGATCGTGATAATCTCGTGGATTGACAAACGGCCCAAAACCCGTTACAATTGAAATATACCAAACGCACATCAAAATTTCCCGCCGTCGCTCGGCCTGGATTGCCAAAT
>JAOZOT010000426.1 GCA_029933115.1 Anaerolineae bacterium
TTTCAGACACGCTGTCAGGCGTGAGGCCCTCGGCTGAGTTCAATCGAGGCCCTCACCAGTCGAACGCTCGGTCGAAAGCCCCCCACCTAACGCTCAGGCCGAGCCCCCCCCGGGCTTCGTGGCGCAAGCCCTGGCCTTTGCCGCGGTTTTGTGATACAATGTTGTGCGCCCTGTGGGTAATGGAAGCAGAGAAAGATAAAGGAGGAGTGAATGGACGGACTGCGCGCCGCGGTGGCCGGTTTGGGCTTCATGGGTTTCACCCACGTCGAAGCACTACGCCGCCTGGGAGTCGAAGTGGTGGGTCTTCTGGGCAGTACGCCGGAGAAAGGACAGGCGGCAGCTCAGAGCCTGGGCATACCTCATTTTTACGAGGACTTTGGCGAGTTGGTCGCCGACCCAACCGTGGACGTCGTGCACATTTGCACACCCAATTACCTGCACTATCCCATGGCCAAGGCGGCCCTGGAGAGAGGCAAACATGTGATCTGCGAGAAACCGCTGGCAACGAGCAGCCGGCAATCGCTGGAGCTGGTCCAACTGGCCCAGAAGACCGGGTTGGTGGCGGCTGTCAACTATAACCTCCGCTATTACCCCCTCTGCCTTGAGGCCCGTGCCCGGGTGCAGGCCGGCGAGATTGGCCAGGTGCGCTTCATTCACGGTGGCTACTTGCAAGACTGGCTGTTCTTCGCCACCGATTGGAACTGGCGTTTGGATCCTGCCCTGGGCGGCAAATGGCGCGCCGTGGCCGACATCGGCACCCACTGGCTTGACATGGCCCTCTGGCTGACCGGCCTTCGGGTGGCCGCTGTGATAGCCGATTTTGCCACCTTTATTCCCACCCGGCTCAAGCCGCGCCGCTCGGTGGACACCTTTGCCGGAAAGGTGACGGCCCCAGAAGAGGCTGAAGAGGTCCAGGTGCAGACTGAGGACTATGCTGCCATTCTCCTCGCTTTCGAGGGCGGGGCTCGAGGCGTCCTGACTCTTTCACAGATCAGCGCCGGGCGTAAAAACCACTTCTGGTGGGAGCTGAACGGCTCCCAGGCATCCTTGAGTTGGGATCAAGAGCATCCGAACGAACTGTGGATCGGCTATCGTGATCGTCCCAACGAACTCCTCATCAAAGATCCGGCGCTCATGCACCCCGCTGTGCGACCGTTGGCCGGTTACCCCGGCGGCCACGCCGAGGGGTACCCAGACACGTTCCTCCAACTATACAAGGCAGTCTATAGCTACATTGCCGATGGTGACTTCTCCCGGCCGCGCCCCTTCCCTACCTTTGAGGACGGCCATCGTCAGATGGTGTTGTGCGAGGCGATCTGGAAGAGCGTTCGCCAGAAGCGTTGGGTTGAGGTGAGAGAACGCCTATGCGAAAAAGATGCGCACGATTGACAGATACCCACTTATCTGGTATAATCTAGTTAGTTTGTTGACACAACCAACTAATATCCACCGATTTCACCCGATGGGGAGAGGTCTTTGCCTTGGGAAAACGTTACCGTACTGGAGACCAGGCTCTGGTCAGAGAGATAAACCTGTCTATCATCCTGAACTGTCTCAGGGAGACCTCTCCTCTTTCGCGCGCCCAATTGGCCGAGATCACCGGCTTGAACAAGACCACCGTTTCGAGCCTGGTGAGGGAACTCATCGCCCGACAGTTTGTGCGTGAGATTGGCTTTGATTCATCAGGGGGCGGACGCCCGGCGGTCTTGCTGGAGCTCAACCCCGGCGCCGGCCGCATCATTGGGATGGAGATAGGTGTTGACTTCATCCTGGCTATTCTGACCGATTTCAAGGCTCAAATCTTGTGGCGGCATAGGGAAGACACCGACCAAGTCGAGGGCCAGGAGGCTATTCTGGCCAAAGCGTTCGATATCGTGAGACAGGCCCTCGCGGTGGGCGAGTCAACCCATAGCCCCTTTCTGGGAATTGGGGTTGGCGTCCCCGGTCTCGTGGACGTATCCTCGGGCACTTTGCTGTTCGCCCCCAATCTCAAGTGGTGCGATGTGCCCCTGCGCGAGCTCTTCTCTGAGGAATTCAACCTGCCCGTCTTCGTTGACAACGACGCCAACGTGGCCGCCCTGGGTGAAAGGTATTTTGGGGCAGCCCAAGGTAGCAAAGATTTCATCTATTTGAGCGCCGGAGTGGGGCTGGGTGGTGGGATTGTCCTCAACGGCCAACTGTACCGGGGGATCGGCGGCTACGCCGGAGAGATCGGCCACATGACTGTGATGAGCGACGGCGAACGCTGCAATTGCGGCAACCGGGGCTGCTGGGAGACTCTGGTCAGCCAGACAGCAGTCGTCAATCGGGTACGCAAAGCTGTGGAGGCCGGAAACGCCAGCCTGGTTGTCCAATTAGTGGAAGGGCAACTGGAGCGAATTTCCATACCGATTATCGTTGAGGCGGCTAAAGAGGGCGATGAGGTAGCCCGGCAAGCCCTCGAAGAAACGGGGGTTTACCTGGGCATCGGTATTGCCAATCTGATCAACGCCTTCAACCCCGAACTGGTCATCTTTGGCGGGGTCGTGAGCCTGGCCAGCGACTATCTTCTACCGGCCATTGAAAAGACCATCGAAGAGCGCTCTCTGGCCTGGCCACGGCGAATGGCCCGAGTCATGGCCTCGTCTTACGGGCCGGATGCCTGCGTCATGGGGGGAGTGGCTCTGGTGTTGCACGATATCTTGAGCAGGCCAGCTCTGATTACGTGAGGCAGGCGAAGGGCAGTGCCTTTGACCTGCCCCAGCCCGGCTTACTTGCCCCCCGGTCTTATGATCTGCTTGAGCAAATATATATTGAGGAGAATCAGCGCTATGAAACGGATGCTATCAGCCTCGCTTTTCTTGCTCCTGGCTCTGGCTGTGGGTTGCGGGCCCTCTCCGGCAACCACCGCTCCGCCGGCCGAGACGTCTAAAGTGACCATCGAGTTCAAGACCCCTCTCCCCAAGCCCACGGAGGCTCGGGTGGTGCCCACTCCTACCCCGGTACCCCCGCCCCCTACCCCCACGCCCATGCCTACCCCCACCCAGGCTCCCGAAGCGACCGCGGGCCCGGCTGCCCTCGGAGTTACCGACATCATGGTCGAGATCCCGGCCGGCCCCTTCACCATGGGTAGCGATGCCGGTGCCGAAGACGAAGCTCCCGCCCACGAAGTGGACCTGCCGGCCTTTGAGATTGACAAGTTCGAGGTGACCAACGCCGACTTTGCCCGATTTGTGGAGGCTACGGGCTACCAGACGGACGCTGAAAAGGCCGGGCTCTCCCGAATCTGGCGGGACGCCGCCGAAGGCAAGGACAACCACCCGGTGGTCTATGTCAGTTGGAACGATGCCGTGGCCTACTGTGAGTGGGTCGGCAAGCGACTGCCCACCGAGGCCGAGTGGGAGAAAGCGGCCCGGGGCACCGACGGGCGGATTTACCCGTGGGGAAACGAGTACGACGCCGGCAAACTCAACGGCAAGGACAGCGGCCTCCGCGGGACGGCGGCAGTAGGCAGCTTTTCCGCCGGAGCCAGTCCCTACGGCTTGGAGGACATGGCGGGCAACGTCTGGGAGTGGACGGCCGACTGGTACGAGGCTTATCCCGGCAGCAGCT
>JAOZOT010000427.1 GCA_029933115.1 Anaerolineae bacterium
CGCTCGTAGTAACGACTTCAGTCGTTTTTAGCCGAGCCCCGGTCATTAGCGACTCAAGTCGCCACTACGAGCGTTTTTCAGACGCGCTGTTAGCCCCCGCGCTGGAACACCAACCGCCAGGAGGAGGGCACCGGCTGCTCAGTGTTGGGACAATCGGCCGCTGAAAACTCTGTGCTGAGTCCTTCCACACTGCCGGCCCCGGCGACAGCCAGATTATACATTATTCCCTGCTGCATGGCAAAATCAGCGTAGCCGGGGTCCTCTTCTGGTTTCAGGCCGGTGAAGAACTCGTCTGCGCCCTCTGGCCAGGAGACTGTGATCTTGACATTAGGAAGGCCCTGCCCCGTCTCATCTCTGACGTAGACCAGGATGCGACCACCGCCCTGGCCCTCGCAGAAGCGATCTTGCTCCAGCAAGTGGAAGATGGCCTCGGGGGTAGTTGCAGCCTCAGGCGGCCCGGCCGTCGCCGGCAGCGTAGGCGTGGGCACCATTGGAGGTGGTGGCCCCGAGGCAATAGGAGGCCCCCCCGGAGTCTGGGTCGGTAGCGGTGTGGGCGTGGCCATATAAACCAGCATGGCGCCGGTACTGACACCAAGGGCGTCAGCCAACTTGGCCAGGCCCCGCGTTTCCTCCACATTCCGACCTTCCCGCAAGTACCTCTCTACCAGTCCGGCCACCACTGAGCCGATGTCCTTCTCCTCAAGTTTGGCCAGGCGGGCTTTGGCCCTGGCCAGGTCTCCATCAACGGCGTAAGCGGCTCCGACCAGGGCAATGTAATCTTCTTTGTGCTCTGGCCGCAAGTCGGCGGGGTCGGTGTCGTAATACTGCACCGGCCAGATCACCCAGGTCAACGTCAGGCCCAGGCCCAGTCCTATTGCTACCCCTATGAAAAGTGCTATCAGCAAAGCTCCAGACCCACGTTGGGCAGTCATCTTTTCACCGTTAGCTGGAACACCAGGCGAAATGAGGTGTGTTCTTTGTCTCCCTTGGTTGTGCCAAGGCCCAGACCCACTACTTTGTCGCTCAAGCCTTCAACGTGGCACGTGTAGGACCCCAGCGTACCATACATGGGGAAGGTTACGCCATAGTCGGTACCGGCTTTGTATTCGGTGACCAGGATGGTTCGGCCGCCATTGTCAACGAAAACCCGCCGGCCGGGCAGTGGGTTTCCGGCCTCGTCGAGTGTGTTGATGTAGATGTAATGTGCGCCCCCGCTTTCATCTGGGCTGCGCCACTCTGCCACGACCAGCCGCCAATAGGTTTGACCGGGTTCGGCCGCCGCCGGTTCCAGACGGACAGGGGGGTACAGCCAGCCGTCCAGTCGGCTATCCCACCGCAGTGGTTGCAGGGTGGGGATAGGAGCAGGCGTGGAGGTGGGCGGCAGAGTGGGGGTAGCAGATGTCGGCCGGACGGCAGGTGCCGCTGTAGGGTTCGCTGTCGGCCTCGGCGCTTCAGTGAACGTGGGAGCGGGTGGCGGTGTGTTGGTCGCCGTCGGCACAGAAGTAGATATACGGGTAGGGGTGGCCACGTAAGCCAACAGTACCCTATCATCAGCACCCAAAGCATGGGCCAATGTAGCCAAGTCTTGAGCCACCTTCGGACTTTTGCCTGCTTCAATGTACCTGACGGCCAGATCGGTCACTAATTGGGCTGTGTCGCCTGCGCTCAGTCTGGCCAATCTCTCTTCAGCGCCGGCCAGGTCACCGTCTAGAGCATACAGGGCGCTGACCAGTACAACGTAATCTTCTCTGCGCTGCTCCTCCAAAGCGGTGAGGGCTGCTGTATAGTCCTCTGCGGGCTGGATGTCACCTCCCAGCCGCAAGCCTACGAGGAGGCCGAGGGCAATCCCGGCCAAAATTCCAAACATCGTACTCCAGCGGGTTCTTGTCACTCTTCTCACTCCAATCGGGTTCACCATTGCCGCTGGAAGACGACTTCATAGGAGTAGTGCCCCCAGCACAGTTGGCCAGGGCCTATATCGCGCAGTGCCATGCATTGATCCCAATTCAAGCCTCGGTTGGGACAATACCCGGCACTCATCAAATCGTCCACAGTTGGGAACTTGGAGTCTAGCCAGCGTGTGGTCTCGCTGGTTCGAGGCCCCCCGCTATCGCCTACCACTTTAATGTAGTACCCGCCGTATGAGGGCCACTCGGCTTTGCCCGGCCCTTTCTCGCCCGTTGTGATCTCCTGCGTTCCCTCTGGCCAGAGAAATTGCAAAACTACGCCATCCAACGGATTACCGTGGATGTCTTTCACTGTTACAAAGATCAGGTTCATGCCTCTGCACCCGGCGTTTTCCTCTTCGGTGAGCATACGCTGCGTCACGACTTTGTAGTCCACTCCGGCCTGGGGGGGCGCAGCGGGAACGGCCGTCGGCGTTTCGGCGGCCGGTGGCGCCGGGGGTTGCTGTGGCACCGGGGTGGCCGTGGGCGGGCGAGGTGTAGCCGTGGGCGGACGCGGCGTGGGAGTAGCCGTGGGCGGTTGAGGCGTGAAGGTTGGAGTGGGTGGGGGAAGCGTCGGTGTATCGGTCGGCGTCGGTGTGGCAGTGGACGTAGGCGTCGGCGTCCACGTCGGGGTATTGGTCGCAGTTGGCGTGAGGGTTGGGGTGGGGGTAGCGATGTAGTTTAACATAGCTTCATCGCTGCTCCCCAGCGCATCGGCCAACTGAACCAGATTGCGGATGTCGGTCATACCGACTCCAATGCTAATGTAACGCCTTACCAAATCTGCCACTACCTGGCCAATGTCACCTGCTTCGAGCTTGGCCAGGCGGGTTTTTGCTTTCTCCAGGTCGCCGTCAAGAGCGTAGGCCGCACTGACCATAACCACATAATCGTCTTTGTGCTCTGGCTTGAGATCGACAAAGTCGGTGTTGGTATATTGTACCGGCCAGATTACCCAACCTACCAGTATGCCGAAAAGCAGGCCAACTACAGTACCTGCCAGCAGTGCTATGGCCAGGATCTTGTGGTCGTAATCGCTCATCACCAGTCCCGATTGGAACGGCGGGTACCCCCTTTCTCTCTCAAAAGAGCCCTACAAGGGTTAAGCAGGGCTTGAGGCCCTGCTATCACGTCGTCAGTCAATGTCATTGAGAATAAGAAGACAGGACCAAGGTGCGACGCACTTGCTGTCATCGGGGGCACTCAATCAGCGTTCGGTCACAGCCTTTTGTGCGTCGTGCCTTAACCTAATGACATTGTGTCACCGGTGGATTCCGAGCGCGTCTCCTTGTAGTGCCGAAGGTGGGAGTCGAACCCACATGAGGTTAACCCTCAACGGTTTTTGAGACCGCCGCGTCTGCCATTCCGCCACTTCGGCCTGTAGACCTGCGCAAGAGAAGTAGAGAGTTGAGGAGATATACTGCGCAAGCCTCTTAATTATAAAAGTATAAACCAAAATAGGCGTTTAGTCAAATCCAGATATAAAGCTGGGTGTGTCCCAAAAGTGTCGGAGTATATCACCCTCCCGCAGGTGGCGAACCCTGCGGGAGGGTCGTTGCCCTTGCGCCTGCGCCTGCCCCAGGGTAGGGGCAGGTCTCGCACCTGCCCAATCTCCCGCAGGTGGCGGCCCCCGGAGGGTCATTGC
>JAOZOT010000058.1 GCA_029933115.1 Anaerolineae bacterium
TGTGGGAACATGCCCCACCCGATCACTTGCCCACGTTTACGTGCGGACTTACCATAAGCCGTCACTACGAGCAAAAACGTTGGTGTCCGGTGAAAAATGAACTGTTGGAGGTTTTGAGATGGGTTATCTTGCCGCTGCCTACGCTATCTTTTGGGGTCTCACCCTCGCTTATGTTTTCAGCATCGCCAGTCGTCAGAAGAATCTCGCACGGGAGATCGAAGCGCTCAAAAAAGCCCTCAAAGCCAAGGATGAGCAAGGATGATGGAGTCACAAAACGTCACAGTTGTCTTGGCTTTCAGCGCGGGCGTTCTTTCTTTTCTCTCGCCCTGTGTTTTGCCCTTGGTGCCCGTCTATCTCAGTTACCTGACCGGCTCGACCGTTGGTGTGGAGGAAACGCCGGCGACTGAGCGCAGCGCGATTTTCACCCACGCTCTCCTATTTGTCTTGGGTTTCAGCCTGGTCTTTGTGCTCCTCTTCGGTCTGCCGGTAGGCTATCTCGGTCGCCTCCTCGCTAACTTTACTCCCATCCTGATCAAGATAGGCGGGCTTTTCCTGATTGTCTTTGGGCTGCACACCACCGGTCTGATTCGGGTCCCCTTTCTGCTGATGGAGAGACGGGTAGAGGTCAGCGGGGGCAGCAGCCCCACATACTTGCGTTCGCTTTTGGTGGGCATGACTTTTGCCGCCGGCTGGACCCCCTGTGTGGGCCCGCTGCTGGGAGCTATCCTCACTTTGTCTTTGGAGGCGGCCACACCCTGGCGGGCGGCTTTCTTCCTCCTCGTCTACTCGATGGGGATGGGCATCCCGTTCCTGCTGGTAGCCCTCCTGCTGACGGCGGCTACCGGCTGGCTCAGGCAGTTGAACCGCCGTCTCAACATTGTCTCTATTGTCAGCGGCGTCTTTCTCGCTGTCATTGGCCTTCTGTTGCTCACCAATACCTTTCAAATCCTCAACTCTCTGTTTTTAAGATTCACGCCCTCCTGGCTGATAGAGCGATTGTGAGTTTGCAGTCAATCATTCTACGAGAGGGGATTCGCAATGGGCAGCAGGCCCGTCACCGGTAGGACAAGGGACGTCGTCATCTTTTTGGACAAGCTGATTTTCCGGTTGGCCAAGCACTGGCTGTTTCTGGCCAATCTGGTGTGGGGTCTTTACGTGGGCCTGCCGGTTCTGGCTCCGATCCTGATGCTGACGGGGCACATCTGGCTTGGCAACGTTATCTACAGTGCCTACAAGGTGGCCTGCCATCAAATGCCGTGGCGGTCTTTTTTCATCGGCGGTCCCCAAGTGGTGTACACTTATGATGAACTGAGAACACTGGTGGGGCCCGCTCTCACTGCGCGTTACGTCGGCGATGCGACTATTGGCTACAAGGTGGCTATTTGTGAGCGCGATGTGGCCACCTATGGAATCATCCTGCTGGCAGGCCTGGTCTTCGGGCTGGTGCGCCGTCGGCTCAAGCCGTTGCCTCTTTGGGGCTTTATCTTGCTGCTCATGCCCGTGGCCATTGACGGCGTCACCCAGTTGTTCGGCCTGCGGGAGAGCAACTGGCAACTGCGTGTTATCACCGGAGCCCTCTTTGGCCTGGCCTCGGTTTGGCTGGCCTATCCATACCTGGAAGAAGGCATGAGAGACGTCCGCGACACAGTCAACCAGAAGCTGCACCTGGAATAGGCCCCAGGTGCGACTTTCAGCCGAGGCCACAGCTTCTCAATGGGGTTCAGTCGGTAAGCGTAGGTGGACAGGAAAAGCGGTGTGGGTCCGGTGCGCTCGTCACTTTAGACAGCTTGTGGGCAGCCCGGTTGCCCTGAACAGTGCACACTACACGGTGAGAGACACCGGCATTGGCATCGCCGCCGATGATCTGTCCAAGATCTTCGAAGAGTTCTATCGCGCGGCCAACGCCAGGGCTATCTGCCCGCAGGGCACCGGCGTGGGACTGGCTATCGTTAAACGTATGATCGAGAACTATGGCGGGAAGCTCTGGGTGGAATCAGAGTTGGGCCGGGGTAGCAAATTCACCTTTATGTTGCCCAGAGTCCGCTAGCCGAAACAGGTTGCAGAAAAATCAAGAGGAGGCACAAGCATGTGGTTCAAGGATCAAATTGCGGATGCCCTTTCCGGTGGGACCGTCAACGATGCCGTCGCCTACGGGGTCGAGATTCAGCCCGCTCAGGTTGAGAAGGGGCAAAAGTATTGGAAGGTGATCAAGGTACATCACCTGTCGCCGGTCGAAAACCATGGCAATCATAACATTTATGTGGACTTGTTGGATGAGGACGGCAACCGCATCTACGGGGCCAAGGTACGGATGACGTGGCAAAACGGCCAGGGCGAGGCGACTATTGACAAGCCCGAAAACGAACCCGGCACCAATTTTCCGCTGTGGAAACATCAGGTGGGCACGGTCGAAGGGGTGGGGCTGCCCAGCGACAAAGTGGTCAATCTGCACAGTGGTCACCCCGACGAGCCCGGTCCACCAGCCTGGGGCAATACCCTGTTCCACCATTCCTTCTATGTGGTCTTTCAGCGCACAATCAAAGACGACGAGCCGTCACCAGAGGACAGCGTCATTGAAGGAACGGTGACCAACGGTGCCGGAATGACCATCGTCCTGTCTTCAGACGGGCAGACAATGGCCAGCCAGGTAATCGGCGCGGACGGCAGTTACCGCTTCGCCAACTTGCCGGCGGGCTCGTTCACCGTAGCCGTGAGCGGCACCAACGTCTCACGGACCAACATCCGCACCGACGGGACGAACGTCGTCACCGTCAACCTGACCGTGGTGACCGAGCAGCCGACCAAGCCGCTGGCCTTCTACATCTTGCTGGGTGCGCCAGGGGCCCCTGGCACCCGCACCAACTTTATCCTGGCTCAAGAGTATGCGTTGAAAGTCGGGGCGTTGTGTGGGTTCAGTGTGGACGAGGCGACCAACGCCAAGAGGGTGCTCATCGTGGGCGATACCTCAGCCGTCAGCGCCGAGGACGAAGCCAGGCTGGTGGCAGCCGGCTGCCAGGTCTCCCGCCTCTCGGGCGATAGCTACGCCGTGGAGCGGGCCTTCGCCGACTTGATGGCCCAAGGCTAGCGCCAGAGGCTGAGCTGTCAAAGGAGGATGACGCTATGAGCAACGTGACGGTCTCCATCAAAATTGATGATGACCTTTATGAGAGAGCCAAGGTCAGAGCCCGAGGCCAGGGTCATACAGTGGAGAGCATCCTGGTCAAGCTTCTGACCGACTGGGTAGGCCCACCGCCGGTGCAGCCGCCGGTACCTCCCCCTGAGCCTGTGCCAGAGCCAGAGCCGACCTATCAGACTTATATCGTCAAGCCAGGCGATACTTTGAGCAAAATCGCCAAAGAGTTCTACGGTGACCCTACCAAATATCCCATCATTGCCGAGTATAACGGTCTGGAGGATCCGAGCCGCATTTTCATCGGCCAGGTGCTGCGCATCCCCCCCCTGACCCCACCGATACCGGAACCTCCTTCTGCTCCGGTGGAGCCTCCGACTCCGGTGGAACCCCCGACTTTGGAGGATTTGAATATCTCCTGGATTCCATCGCCCAACTTTAATGAGCGGCCTGACCCAGACAATATAACGACCATTGTGATCCATGCCACGGCCAACAGCACCCTGGTCGGCGTGGTCTCCTGGTTTCAAAATCCCACGGCCTATGTCAGCGCTCATTATGTGATAGGCAAGGATGGGAAAATAGTGCAGATGGTCAAAGACAAAGATCGGGCCTGGCATGCGGGCAAGAGCGAATGGCGGGGGGTGCCCAACGTCAACGACTACGGTCTGGGCATCGAGTTGGTGAACCTGAACGATGGGAAGGATCCGTATCCTGAGGCTCAGTACAAATCTTTGGTCAACCTGTGCCGGGCTTTGGTACACAAATACAACATCTCAACGGAAGACATCGTGGGGCACTATCACATCTCGCCGGGGCGCAAGACGGATCCGCGCGGCCTCGACATCAACAAGCTGCGCCAGGACGTAGCAGCAGGCTGATGCCCCCAGAGCGGTCTACCCAAAGCGGCCGGTGATGTAATCCTCAGTGCGTTTATCCTTTGGTCGGGTGAAAAGCTCTCCTCCTGGCGCATGTTCCACCAGTTCACCCATGAGCAGAAAGGCGGCTTTGTCGGCTATGCGGGCAGCTTGCTGGATGCTGTGGGGGACCATGACAATAGTGTAGTCTTTCTTCAGTTCTTGCAGCGAGCTTTCGACTTTGGCCGTGGAAATGGGATCGAGGCCCGAGGTGGGGTTGTCCAGCAGGATGACCTCCGGTTCCAGAGCCAGGACGCGGGCCAAGCAGAGGCGCTGTTGTTGGCCGCCGGAAAGGGCGCCGGCCGGCTCATCGAGCCGATCCTTGACTTCATCCCAAAGGGCGGCCGCGCGCAGTGAACGTTCCACTATCTCTTCCAGGTGATGCCGATCTCGCACCCCTTTCAGGCGTGGGCCATAGGTGACATTCTCGCGGACGGTGGCCGGCAGAGGGATGGGCAAGGCGAAGACCATGCCTACCCGCCGCCGCAGTTCGACCACGTTGACCCCCGGGGCATAGATGTCCTGGCCATCCAGCAGAATCTGGCCGGTCATTTTTGTGCCCGCGATCAGATCGTTGAGACGGTTGAGAAGCCGCAACAGGGTAGACTTGCCGCCCTGCGAAGGGCCAAAGAGGACGGTGATCTCGTTGGATTGGATATCCAGGTTGATGTTGGTCAAAACTGGACGGCCAGCGCCATCGTAGGAGAAGGTCAGACCTCGGATGGAGATCTTGGGTTGTAGGGACATCGTGCCCTCCAAGGCTCAGTAGAATACATTTGCTCGCTGCATCTTTGCACTCCACGTTTGGGTTCATAGTACGCACTTCGGTGCGTCCCAGGCGCGCTGAAGCGCACTACGAGCTTTTTCGGTCCGCCAGGGCTACCACCGTCTTTTACGTCGGAAGCGGCTGCGGAGGATGGCGGCCACCACATTCATGGATAGCACCAAAGCCAGCAGCACCAGGGCTGTGCCGTATTGAACCTCGGTGGACATGCCTGGTACCTGAGTAGAAATGACGTAGAGGTGATAAGGCAGGGCCATAGACTGGTCGAAGGGGGAGCGAGGCAAGCGCGGCAAGTAGAAAGCGGCCACGGTGAAGAGGATGGGAGCCGTCTCCCCGGCCGCCCGCTCCAGCCCCAGGATGATGCCGGTCAAGATGCCCGGCAGGGCCTGAGGCAACACTTGATGGCGGATGGTCTGCCAGCGGGTGCCGCCCAGGGAGATGCTGACCACGCGGAAGGATTGGGGCACACTGATGATGGCTTCTTCGGCTGTGCTGATGACTATCGGTAGGGTCATCAGCCCTAGCGTCAGTGAACCGGCGATGAGGGAAGTACCCAGATGTAAAAAGAGGACGAAGAACCCCAGGCCAAAGAGGCCGTAGACTACCGAGGGAATCCCGGCCAGGTTGATGATGGCCAGGCGGATGAGGCGGGTCAGCCAGGTATCGCGGGCGTACTCGGCCAGGTAGATGGCCGCCCCAATGGCCAGTGGGATGGAGACGATGGCCGTGCCAAAGGTTAGCACTACTGTGCCCACGATGGCCGGCAGTATCCCCCCTTCGCGCATCCCATTGCGGGGCATAGCCGTCAGAAACTCCCAGTTGATGGCTCCTATACCCTGGATGGTGATGTAGATAATGACCAGGACGATGGGCACTACTACGACCACTGCGGCCGCGGTCAACAAAGCGAAGGCGATTTTTTGCGAGGTTTGTCGGGACATGAGCAGACTCTCCCCAATGGCTTCGGTAGCTTTCGCACTCCTCACCAAGGCTTTCCTTGTAGCAGTCACGGGTGCGACGCACCTTCCTCGACTTTGGAAAAGCCCTGCTTCTCTCAATCTGCCAACGTGCAATTGACGAGCACACCATCGTAATGATACCCAATCTTGTAGGGTTTGTCAAAAGTTCAGTACAACACCTCCAAAAAGCCACAAAATTTTTCCTCTTCACCTTTTGACAGCAAAAGCCGTCTGATGTACAATCAGGGCAATTGCAATGAGGGGGTAAAAGGTTTGAACGAGTTCCATTATGGTGGTCAGGCGGTCATTGAGGGGGTGATGATCCGTGGTCAGAAAAATATGGCTGTGGCTGTGCGAGACCCGACGGGCGAGATCGTCGTCCACACTGAGCCTCTCACAGCCAAAATCTACACCAGTCCTATTGGTAAGTGGCCTCTGGTGCGTGGCTTGATTATGCTCTGGGATACTCTGGTTCTGGGCATCCGCACTCTGATGTTCTCGGCTAATGTGGCTTTGGGTGAAGAGGAGGTAGAGTTCTCAGGACCTATTGCCTGGGGTACTATCGCTATCTCGTTGGCGGCAGCAGTGGCCATCTTTTTCCTCGGACCTTTGTTTCTGGTTGGCACTATTGACCGTTTCATCACCTCATCTCTGCTTAGCAATGTCATTGAAGGTTTGATCCGTCTGGTCATGCTCCTGGGTTACATTTTTGCTATCGGTTTCGTACCCGATATCAAGCGGGTCTTTGCCTATCACGGTGCGGAGCACAAGACTATCAACGCTTACGAAGATGGAGCGTCTTTGGAACCCGCTGTGGTCAGCACTTATACCACGGCTCATGCCCGTTGCGGCACGGCTTTCCTGTTGATGGTAGTCGTTATCGCTATCCTGGTCTTTGCCCTCATGGGGCGACCCCCTCTGTTGCTCCGTGTCCTATCGCGCCTCTTGCTCATTCCTGTTATTGGCGCCCTGGCCTATGAGTATATCAAATTCAGTGCGGCTCATAGCGCTAACCCTTTAATCAGCCTGATGTTAAAGCCGGGTCTGGCTTTGCAGCGTCTGACCACCCGTGAGCCTGATGAGGCTATGCTGGAGGTAGCCATCACTGCCCTGGAGCGAGTTTTGGCGGCGGATGAAGCAACCGAAACCACCGATTGACACACAATCAATCAGTCATTGCCAGATTGAGCTGAAAGTGATATAATAAGCCGGAGATTGTTCTACCAGGTAAGTCCGCATGTAAACGTGGGCAAGTGATCGGGTGGGGCATGTTCCCACACAGAAGAGGGAAAATAGGGTGTTTTTTGGGCGGCGGCGAAGCCGCCGCCCAAAAAACCATAAATTTTTCCTCTCCTGCGCCCTGAGTGGGGCAGCCTGCCCAACCACGATTGAGTGCAGAGCTACCTTCTACCAACAAATAAGGGGAAATGGCCATGGCCGAGAAAGCCGGTGTAATCTCTCCAACCGATGAGCGGAAAGCCCAGGCGTTCAACGAGAAGGGGTTGCAACAATATCAACGATGGGAGATCGAGGAGGCAATCGAGAGCTTTGAGAAGGCGACCAAACTGGTCCCTACCAACCCTGACTACTATCTCAACCTGGCGCGAGCCCTGGCCCGTTTCGGCAACTATGATAAGGCTTTGAAAGCCTTGGGCGAGTTTGTCCGCTATGAGACGGATGTGCATCTCGTGGACAGGTTTGAGATGCTGTTCGCTAATGCGATGGATGAGGTGGAAACTCTCATCACCGAGAAGATGACCAAAAGGGGCATCCCTCTGGATGAGATTGGGGCAGCTATCCAGATGTGGTTGGAATACCGGATCGCCATTGGGAGGCGCCCGCTATCCATCCGCAAGCCTCAGTCGTGGGCAGCGGCCCTCGATTATACCGTTCGCAAGGTAAACTTTCGTGACGCAGCCTTGAAAGAGTTGGCTCAGATTTATGGTGTGAGTGAATCATCTATTCGTAGCCACCATAGTGATTTGGTGGAGACGTTGGATATAATGCCCTGTGATTATCGCTACTTCAGGGGCAAGAACAACCCTTTAGACAAGCTGGTTGAAGCAGCAGCCATGCTGGAAGAACTGGAGAGACGGTTCCGCGAACCTTGAACGGCAATGGGCGTCTTGAAAGTCCGGCGTGAGGAGACTGTGGGCAGGCAAAGAGGCCGACCCAGAGGGCGATGGAGTTCATCACCGTTTACGTCGAGAAGCGAGTGCCTTTCACACACCAAGAACAGGGAGAAGGAACGATCGCTGGCCCCAACGGGCGAGCGGACCTTTTCCCTTTTTTGCCTTTAATCTGATAAAGAAAGGAGCAATTGCAATGGCTGAAGAGGCCGGGGTTACTGTTTGGGCGGAGCCGTTAAAGGACTTTTGCACGCGGGTTTTCGAGGAAATGGGTGTGCCTCGCGATGATGCCGAGGTTACCTCTGATGTCCTGGTATTGGCCAACCTGCGTGGAATTGACTCCCACGGTGTGGCCCGCCTCAAGCGGTATGTAGACGGTCTGCGGGATGGAGTGATGCTCGCCCAACCGGACATTCGGGTGGTGCACGAGACGCCGACCACGGCCTTGATGGACGGCGGCGGCGGACTGGGCCAGCCGGTTGGGGTACGAGGGATGCAGTTGGCTATCGAGAAAGCCAAAGAGATGGGCGTTGGTTTCGTGGCCGTGCGCAATTCCAATCACTATGGCATCGCCGGCTATTATGCTCTGATGGCCCTTGAGCAGGACATGATTGGTATCTCCACCACCAATGCGGCCGTCCTGGTGGTGCCGACTTTTGGCCGGGATGCCGTCCTGGGCACCAACCCTTTCAGCGTAGCTGTTCCGGCCGGCGAAGAGCGCCCCTTCGTCCTGGATATGGCTACCAGCGTGGTGACGCGAGGCAAGCTGGAAGTGTACGAGCGGATGGAAAAGCCGATACCGCTGAGTTGGGCTACCGATGAGCATGGCGTGCCGACTTCGGACCCCGCTCGTGTCCTCAAGAATCTGCTGTCCCGTGCCGGTGGGGGCATCCTTCCGCTGGGAGGCGCACGGGAGGAGGATGGAGGACACAAGGGCTACGGTCTGGCTTTGCTGGTGGACATCCTGTGCGGCGTTCTGCCTCTGGCCGGCTACGCCAACACCATTTACCCCAAAACTCCCGAAGGCAAGCCCTTGCCGGCCAACGTGGGCCACTTCTTCGGAGCCATGCGGATTGACGCTTTCCGTCCTGTGGATGAATTCAAGGCCACTATGGACGACATCATCCGTCGCCTCAAGAATTCGGCCAAAGCCGAGGGGCATGATCGCATCTACATCCACGGTGAAAAAGAATTCGAGATGGAAGACCGGCGGCGCAAGAACGGCATCCCTCTGCACCCAAAGACGGTGACGATGATGAAGCAGATCGCTCAGGAGCTGGGGGTGGAGTATGATTTGTAGGCAGGGCCTGGTGGGAGAGCACCAATGCACAAATGGACAGTACGTGATCGGAACGGCAGGGAAATCTATCTCACTGAAGAGCGATGGAAACACATTGTTGAGAGCCACGATGAGTTGATTGGTCGCCTGGACGATGTGCTCAACACGTTGAGAAAGGGGCGCAGAAAGCAAGAGGTACGTGATCCTCAGCGCTATCGCTATCGCTATCCGTATGGTGACTTGCGCTATGGTTACAATCACATCGTTGTCGTAGTAGTTTTCAGCTATCGCCAGTTACCCAATGGCATGACCGAACCCAACAACTTTGTCACTACTGCCTGGGGGCAATACATTCCTGAGTAGAAGGGTATGTCTATGAAAGAGAAACCTGCATGGCTAATAGAATATGAAGATAAGCTTGAAGATGGGCGAATCGTCACATACAACTATGACAGGGAGGGCGATATCCTGGAGATATTTTTTAGAAAGGGTGGTGGGTGTGGTGTTGAGTTGGCCGATGGAATCGTACTCCGTTACGATGTTGAAACGGGAGAGCCACTCAGTCTTATATTCCTCTGTTTCTCGACCATGATGCAACCCACAGAGCTAGGCCCGATGAGCTTCCCTCTTACTGGTCTGGACGATTTGCCGCCGGAGATGCGAGAGACGGTGCAACGCATCATAACCAGCCCACCGGTCAGCCACTTTCTGAAAGTATCTGCTTTGTGGCGTGCTCCCGACCAGAGACTGGAGCCTATCACCTATGTTGAGGAGATACCCCGCCTGGTCTCGCTCCTGAGGAAAGCTGCTTGAGAGAGAAGACGATGGGGCCCCTTGTCAAGACAGCTAAATCAGGGTATAATTGTACCAGAAATGATACTGAGGGTGTCATAAATGGTACAAAAATCGGGTGATTTCAGATTGGAAGAGGTGCTGGGAGCCAGAGTGCTCTGGCGAGTGTTGCGGGTGCTCTTGGAGAGACCCTTCCTGAGCTTCCCACTCACCAGACTGGCAGAAGCTCTCCGCACCTCGCGGGCCAGCGTCCTGCGAAGCATTCGCCGCCTGGAAGGGGCCTCGCTGGTCATTGCCACTGATGGCAAACTCTATCGAGCCAACACTGAGCAACCGATGGTTCAACAATTGTGGTCATTATTCATGCTGGAACGGGCCTGGAACATGCAGCCAGAGTTCAAAAATGCCGTAGACCTCTTTTTCAAGGCGGTTGAAGAGCAGGTGGAGGTCTTCATCGTCTTCGGCTCGGTAGCTCGGGGGCTGGCGACGCCTCGGAGCGACATTGATGTCTGTGTCGTGGGAGAAAGAGCCGCCGAGAAACGTTTTGATTTCCCGCCCTACCGCTTTGAGGTGCATACCTACGACAAAAGTGGGTTCACAGCGCTTGAAGACCTGGTCGTTCTCGATGCGTTGCTCAATGGCATTGTGCTCAAGGGCCAGGCCTTCGTGTTTCATATCCTGAAGGATCTTCGCTCATTTCCCAAAGCGTATCTTCTCTATCGGCTCAACAGAGCCAAATACTTCCGGCAGCGGGCATCAGAGCTTGAAGGAGAGGCCAGAATGTACTATAATTCGCTGGCCGATCTGGCTTTGCAGGAGGTTGAGGCTGTGTTGAAACAAGGAACCCCGGTCAGCAAGGCGGAGCTCAAGGGCTCGGTGGACATTGAGACCCTGGAACGAGAATTGGCTAAGAGGGGCGATCGAATATGGCTGACCTCGATCTGATCCGGGCAGAACGCCTGCTTCATTCTGCACGTACATTGCTGGCCCAAGGGGATATGGCTGGCGTGGCCGGTCTGGCTTATCAGGCCTTTGAGTCAGCCCTGATCGCGCTGACCCTTGAGAAGGACGGTGTCAACAGCGGCCACCATGCAGCCAGACGTCAGAGGGCCAAGGAACTCTTGAGGCGACATAGGGACCAGATTGACTTTCTGTGGGAGATCCGCAACGTTGATTTCTATGGCAACCTACGTCCGTTCGAACCCAAGCGGACCGCAACTCGTGAAGAGATTGAGCGGGTTGTGGAAACAGTGGAGGAGATCATCGCAGAAGTGAAAACGATGGTCGAAAAGAGCGACGAGCACGGCTGACGCTGATCGTATGCCTGCCGTCTCTCATACGCTGACCATACTCAAGGGAGTTGTGAATGTACACAGTACCCTATGGCAAAGAATCGCTGACCTTCGAGTTGCCGAAAACCATGAAGGGCACTCTAATCGAGTCGAAGCGGGTGCCGCCCGTCGAAGACGTGGAGAAAGCGGTGGCCGAGGCCCTGGCGGAGCCGGTCAACTCGCCCCGACTGCGGGAGCTGGCCAAACCGGGTGACACCGTCTGCATCGTCTTCACCGACATCACCCGCGCCAGCCCCGACCATCTGTTGGTACCCCCACTGCTGGCCGAACTGGAGGCTGCTGGCGTCCGCGACGAGGACATCACTCTGCTGTGCGGCATCGGGATGCATCGCCCCAGCACCCCCGCAGAGAAGGTGGCCAAGCTGGGCCAGGCGGTGATGGATCGCTACCGGGTGGTGGACCACGAGCCCCAGAACCCGGAGGCCCTGGTTGACTTGGGCGTCACCGCCTCGGGCATCCCCCTCTCGGTCAACAAGATCGCTTACGAGGCTGACTTGCTCATCGCCACAGGCATCGTGGAGCCCCACCAGTATGCCGGCTACTCCGGCGGACGCAAGACCCTGGCCGTGGGGGCGGCGGGCGAGAAGATGATTGCCTATACCCACGGGCCACAGATGATAGATCACCCCGGCACCCGCCTGGGGCGCATCGAAGGCAACCCCTTCCACGAAGCCGTCACCGAGGCTGCCCGCCGAGCGGGGTTGAAATTCATTCTCAACGTCGTCCTCGACGACGAGAAGCGGGTGGTGGCCGTGCGGGCCGGTGAGCCCGAGGCCGCTTTCATGGAATTGGTCGCTTTCGCCAAGTCCATCTACGAGGTGCCCATTCCTCACCGGTATGACGTGGCTGTGGGTGGGGTGGGCTTTCCCAAAGACGCCAACCTCTACCAGACCAGCCGGGCGGCCAGCTACCTGCACTTTGCTCCGACGCCGGTGGTCAAGCCGGGCGGCTTCTACATCCTGCCGGCTCGCTGCCAGGAGGGAGTCGGCGAGGGAGTGGGTGAGCAACGTTTCCTGGAGAAGCTGAGCGGTGCCACCGATATGACCTCTCTGCTGGAGGAACTGCGGCGGACGGGTTATCCCCCTGGTGCGCAACGGGCCTTCATCATGGCCAAAGTCATGGAGGAATGTGGGGTCATCATCGTCGGCTCCGAATGCCCCGACGTCGTGCGCCAGGCCAAAATGATCCCCGCCGCCGACATGGACGAAGCCTTCCATCTCGTGATTGAGAGGCTGGGGCCGAACCTCGACGTATTGATCGTACCCCACGCGCTGTTGACGTTGCCGGTGCTACAATAGACGCAGTTTGGGGAACGCTCATTGGTATGACTTGACGGTATTCCCAAACGGCGGTAGAATAGGGCTGAGCAAGCGATTGAGGAGGAAATGACATGCCCGGAAGAATCAGCGCCACGCGGAAAATCACAGTATCCCTACCCCAGGAGCTAGTTGAATTCGCAGACACGGTTGCCGCCAGGATGAAGATTAGCCGCAGCAGGGTGATCGCTGAGGCGCTCGTGGCCCAGAGGGAGCGTGAAGAAGCCAGATTAGCGGCAGAGGGGTACCGTTTCTACGCTCAGGAGGCCAGCGAATTTGCCGCTGCCAGCCTGCAAGCGGTTTCGGAGGTGTTGGGTCGTGGTGGTTAAACGGGGTGAGATTTATTGGGTAGAGTTCGACCCGGTCAAGGGAAGCGAGCAAGGCGGGCTACGTCCCGCCCTGATCGTTCAGCAGGATATCGGGAACCAGTACAGTCCGACTACTGTGGTTGTCGCTATCACGCGCACGCTCCCGCCCCGCCCTTATCCGTTCGTCGTGGTCGTGGAGCCGGAGGAGAGCGGGCTGCCAGCGCGCAGCGCCATCAACTGCTCCCAGATCGCAACCATTCAAAAGGATGAACCTGGTTCGCGACTGCGCCCGTGGCCTGGGGAGCACAAAGTGCGTCCCATTGGGCAATTGAGTGCACAAAAGATGGTCGAGGTAGACCGGGCACTCAGGTACAATCTGGGGCTGTGATGTGTTGATCGTACCCCACGCGCTGTTGACGTTGCCGGTGGTGCAAGCCTGATAAATGAGGACATTGGAGGATCATGGAAGCTATCTCTCTCGACGAAAAGTGGCCTACCCTC
>JAOZOT010000428.1 GCA_029933115.1 Anaerolineae bacterium
TTTTCAAGGTGCCGAAAGTGTCAACCTATTTCCCTGAAAAAATGAACCATCCCAAGCTGTGGTATGATAAATATGGGGCTAACTTCTGTGGGTCTACTCGGATTTGTGGGGTAAGCCAGCCTCCCGCAGGTTTCATACAGCCTTTGCCGAGGCAGGAACTGCGGAAGGCGAAGCAATTTAGCAATGATCAGGTGCCCTCAACCTGCGGGAGGCTTATCCCTACCCCTCGAATCCGTGTAGAGCCACTTCTGTCAGGGTACAACCTATAGACGGGAGGTAACTACCAGGCCAACGGTGTGAAGCCCCCGTCGCAGGCGGGGGTGAGGTCACCGCTACGCCAGGTACCAGGCACAGACAGCATGGGTAAGCTGTCACAGACCCCCTGCGAAGCAGGGGGCTTGAAGTCAGCCCTTGCCTGAGTAGTCACGACGGGAGAGGAGTTAGAGATGGCAGCGGGAACACCCAACTCTTCTTCAAAGCTAGGCAGAGAGAAATGGCATCCCGCAGGCCTCCCGTTTGCTTGGGTAGATGCCGGAGAACCAACAACAGTCGAAAAGAGACGCATGGTGTCAGGGGTGAGAAGCTGGGATTATTCTTTACAGCTTCTCCACCGAAAGTGGCTGCTGCCCCGTGAAACTCTGGCCCAAATCAGAGAGGCGACCATGCTGGCCGATTTCTTCTGGCGGATGTTCTTCAGCCGGCGTCTTCTCAAAAGCGTGGGAGGGAGCAAACAGCAGGCACTGCTCAAAGCCGAAGCACTCGTTTTCTTTGAACATGGCTGGTGCGGATGCGCGGAGATATGGGAAGACCTATGCAATTTGATCTGCCAGCGAAACCCAGGAGTGGTAGCGATAGCCATTGATGTTCCCGGTTTTTTCCGGTCCCCTTTTGTAGACGACCGGGAGATAGCGGATAGATTCTATACTGGCGAAGGAATGAATTGGACACTGGAGGAGGTGCTAAAGGTTGGGCTGGGCTTTGAAAGCGAGGAACTCGGCGGGAAACCCCAGGTTACAGTGGCCCATTCGATGAGAGCGGCAGCCCAACTGGGCAAAAAAGCAGAGACCTTGACCCGCAAAGACAGGGGGTTTCTACTCCTCGCCCCCGCTTTGGTCTCCGAAGATTTAGTCCGCTCTCGCTTATATCAGTTCCTGGGGTTGGCCTCCCTGGGTGAAATGTCCGCCCTTGTGAGAAAATTTGAGGACAACGTTCTGGCCCGCCAGGTAGTCGAACGCCTCGTCAGTGGAGCCAGCGAAGCAGTCAAAGAAAAACACCGTCGGGTGTTTGAGAACACCTCAAAGCGAACCATCGGGGCCACTATAACCGCTCTGAGCAAGCAGGACAGGCCCTGGAAAGGGCAAGAGGTCAAGATCGGAGATACCAATACCAAAGCCCTACTGGGCATCGAAGACCGATTGGTCGGAGTGGATCAGACGGAGGCCCTCCTGCTCAAACTGGGCTTCCGTCCTAGCCAGATAAAGCGATTCCAGGGAGATCACTACTTCTTCTCCGTTGACACGTCCGACAGAGACAGCCTGGGAAATCTGCAACAGGTAATCAACCGTGACCTCGTGGTCGAAGAGATCGAAACTCTATTGACCCAAGCCGGCTGGAAGAAATCCCTGGAACCGTACCTCTATACATGATGCTGGACACCGGCGTTTTTGCTCGTGGTGACGGCTTTAGCCGTTCAGAATGGTGAAAAGCGACTGAAGTCGCCACTACGAACCACTACATCTTGGGGTTATATGCAGCTTGTTTGCAAGATATGGTGGTATTCAAAATTCGCCAGACTCCAGTAGTGTAGCCTCCGCCGGAGGGAGCGGAAGCCGCCTCCAGACCCAATTGTGATCCTTTCAAGGGCAATGACCTGAAACCGGCTCGCCAGGCTTGACATCCTGACTATCATGAAATGGATACCGAATTCTCCGATACACTCTTTTAGCAGGCTATCGGCTCACCCCGGCGGGCGTTTAGGGCACTTCCGGTGCCCTTGCGCTGCTCAGCCTGGAGCTTGAGCTCCAGGCAAGCTCTTTAGCCCCGCGCCTGGGTCGGGCCGGATTACCGAACTATTTTCTTAGCAGTGACCCTCCCGCAGGGTCCGCAACCTGCGGGAGGGTTGTATGCTCCGACACTTTTGGGAATACCCTGCCCAGCTCAAGTTATTGACAAGTACTATCAAATAAGGTATAATATTGAATAGAGTTGGTGAGACGCTGCAATCGGTACTCCGGCTCACCTACAACCTTGTAAAAGGTCGGCGACCCTCATTTGTGACCCTGAGTGGGGCAGTGAACCAGGTTGGTTGCCCACATATCCCACACCTCTCAGGAGGAGGCAACGGAGAAAAGCTTACCGTCAATTCGTTGTCCTGTACCGGGCACTAGATTTGCTGCCGAGACAGCCAATGCCAAGAAAGCTCGGTTCCACCCTCATGGTGTGCGATGAGGCAAGTAACCGAGTTTTCTTTTGCTCCCAGATAGGGAGGGCAGAGCCGTATCTACCCACCTGCTCCCGCCGGATTTGCCATCCGGCGGGTTCAAAGGGCAAAAACAACCGAGGCCATTGGCCGCCGGGGGCCCGGATTACCAATCCAGACCGAGCGAGGTGAGCAGTTACGGCAGAGCCATCAGTGTTATTCTATGAGGACACCAACCTGGTTTCTGAGCGCTCCCTTGGGTTTGTCCAAAGTCCAATCAACAGCCAAGAGAAGAGTGCAGGAAGGAGTGACAGAAGCCGAATGACTGTTGAACTGAAACCTGGAGAATCACAAGAGAGTTTGCTCAAACGTTTTCGCAAGCAAGTATCCGAGAGCGGCATCCTCAGCACAGTGCGCAAAAGGCGTTGGTATGTTTCCAAAAGCGAGGAGCGACGCCGGGCGAGAGCCAAGGCGATCAGGAAGGCCAAGCGCAGAGAGCGCCAGAAAAAGCAGCGACAGGCTTTCTGAATCGCAAAGCCTTCGCTCGTCTTCCTCGTCGGAAATGTGATTCTCAAAAGAGGGCGAACGCCCTCATCGTCTTAAGATGATTCGCCCGGAACCTGGGGAGGAGGAGCTTCATGCCCAAAAAGGAGGAGAAGTTAGAGGTAGAGGGCACGGTGGTTGAGACCTTGCCCAATACCATGTTCCGCGTAGAGCTGGACAGTGGCCACCAGGTGTTGGCCTATCTGTCCGGCCGGATGCGCAAATACTACATTCGCGTTCTGCTAGGCGATAGAGTCCGCCTGGAACTGTCACCCTACGACTTGACCCGGGGACGTATCACCTATCGCTACAAAAAACGGCGACAGGTAGCGGGTGATTGAGATCCTCTCCAAAGCCATTTCAGCCAGGCCCATACTTCCCCTCGGCTATGACCTGGGGGGCAAAGACAAGCCCCGAGGAGGTTTCCTTGGGGCTTTCTGAATTAGGAGAGCCTTTCATAATTCGCGGGGGTTCACCCTCCCGCAGGCTGAGGCGGTATCCCCGCCAAGGCTATGCCCGTGAGGTGGCTTTCAGTCTGCTGCCAAAGTGAACTTCAAGCCTGCGGGAGGGCAGCCGTCCCCTCTGCGGGTGAATTACGAAAGAGCCTCAATTAGCAGAGCAATCGC
>JAOZOT010000059.1:0-11674 GCA_029933115.1 Anaerolineae bacterium
CGCATCTCCTCCATGCGCACCAGATAGCGGGCGTAAACGTCTCCTTCGGGTTGGGTGGGGATGTCAAACTCGAAATCCTGGTAGCTGGAGTAGGGTGCGTATTTGCGCACATCGTAATCTACTCCCGTGCCTCGCAGGCAGGGGCCCGTCACCCCCAGGGCGATGGCGTCCTCTCGCGACAGCACCCCGATGCCCACCGTGCGCGACTTGAAAATGGGGTTTTTGGTCAGCATGGCGTCATAGTCGGCCAGATGCTGGGGGAACTCGTTGACAAAGGCGCGCACCGCATCCACCCACCCAGGCGGAGCATCCCGGCGCACCCCGCCGATGCAGAAGTAGCTGGGCGTCTGCCGGGCGCCGCAGATCATCTCGAAAAGGTTGTAGATGGCCTCCCGGTCGCGGAAGCAGTACATCAGCAGGCTCATGATGGTGCCCGAGAGGTCCAGCACACTGGTGCCCAGCCATATCAGGTGCGCGCTCAGGCGCTGCAACTCACAGCAGATGACCCGCAGATATTGAGCTCGCGGCGGTATTTCCAGGTCCAGGAGCTTTTCCACAGCCAGGATGTAGGGCAAGTTGTTGTTCATAGCCGAGACGTAATCCATGCGGTCGGTGTAAGGAATGACCTGCTGGTAGATCTTGCTCTCGGCTGTTTTCTCAATGCCAGAGTGGAGGTGCCCGATGTCGGGGTGAGCGCTGACCATAGTCTCCCCATCCAATTCCAGCACGACCCGCAGCACGCCGTGGGTAGCCGGGTGTTGGGGGCCAAAGTTGAGCACCATGTACTTCTCCGGATCTACGCCGGGTGGCAGAGAGGGCTCTGGCGAGGGCGCTTCCATCACCTGGGTGCCCAGTGATTCCAGTTCAGGGTAATCAGCCGTGACAGAGAAAGCCACCGGCTCACCCTCGATAGGGTAGTCCTTGCGCAGCGGGTGACCCTGCCAGTCATCGGGCAACAGAATACGCCGCAAATCGGGATGGCCCTCGAAGACGATGCCCATCAAGTCGTAGGTCTCCCGCTCGTGCCAGTTGGCCCCCGGCCAGATGGAAGTCACAGACGGAACAGTGGGTGGATTGCCCGTCAGGGGCACTTTCAGGCGCAGGCGACGGCGGTGTTCCAGAGAGTAGAGTTCATAGACCGTCGCGAAACGGGGATTAAGCCCCATAGTCGAGTAATCAACCCCGGTGACATAAGTCAGCATCTCGTACTTGAGGTCGGGATCGTCGCGCAGGAAGCGACAGACCTCCACCAGGCTTTCGGTCCTCAACTCAACGGTGGTCTCTCCTTGGAACTCCTTTTCCCCCAATATGGCCTCGGGGAATTGGGCCTTGAGTTTTTCGACAGTGGTGTCACCTTCAGCCATCTTCAGTCCTTCATGAAAGTAAAGGATGATGAGTTGATGGGTCAACGAGGTGGCAAACTCGTTGACTCGTTGACCCATTGACTCGTTGACCCATTGACTCGTTGACCCATCGTCTCGTTGCCTCGTTGACTATATTTACGCTCTATCCTTGAACTTTTCCTGTTCTATCTTTTTCTGTAGCTTGGTGATGGCGTAAATGAGAGCCTCGGGGCGGGGTGGGCAGCCGGGCACATAGACGTCAACAGGGATGATCTTGTCCGCTCCCTGGATAATGGCATAGTTGTTGAACATGCCTCCCGAGGAGGCACAGGCCCCCATAGCGATGACCCACTTGGGCTCAGGCATCTGCTCATAAAGGCGTTTGACCACCGGCGCCATCTTCTGAGAGATGCGTCCGGCCACGATCATGACGTCGGCCTGGCGCGGTGAGGCGCGGAACACCTCGGCCCCGAAGCGAGCCAGGTCGTGCCGCGAGACGCCGGCGTGCATCATCTCAATAGCACAACAGGCCAAACCGAATAGGAGAGGCCAGGGCGAATACCGGCGGCTCCAGTTGACCATCTTTTCCAGAGTGGTGGTGAGAACCATGCCTTCCGGCAATTTGCTCTCTAATCCCATTCCAAAGCCCCCTTCCGCCAGACGTAAAAGTAGCCTACCAGGAGGATCAACACAAAGACGCCCATCTCAATCAGGCCAAAAAGTTTCAACGCCTTGAATACGACCGCCCAGGGATATAGAAAAATTACCTCGATGTCGAACAGAATAAAAAGTACGGCCGTGAGATAATATTTGACAGGGAAACGTCGGCCGGTGGTGCCAAAGGGGATCTTGCCAGACTCGTAGGTGGAGAATTTGATGGCAGTGGGTTTGCGAGGCCCTAACAGGGCCGGCACAAGAAGGGCCAAAGCGGCGAAGAGGAGGGCTACGATGACGAGGATAAGGATGGGGAGATAGTCAATAGGCATGTGCTAACTCCTCCTACAAGACGCATGTATCGTATTGCCTTGGACTCCCAAAATAGGCCACAGAGTACGCCATCGCCGTAGCCTAGCTAAAACAATGTTAATTTTATCACAATCCAAATGGCTTGTCAAATATCTTGCCTCTGCGTCCAGGCAATGGTATAATACCATCCAGATGCTATTTTAGGAGTGTTTAAGTGTTCTTCGACGAAGCCAAAATTTACGTGAAAGGGGGCGACGGCGGCAACGGCTGCGTCAGCTTCCGCCGCGAAAAATATGTGCCTTTCGGCGGCCCCAACGGCGGCAACGGCGGCAAAGGGGGCGACGTCTATCTGGTGGTAGACCCCCACCTGAACACTCTCATCAACTTCAAGAAGCGCAGCCATTTCAAAGCTCAGCGGGGTGGTCATGGCCGAGGCAAAAATCAGACCGGCAAACGAGGGGAGGATCTGACCATAGCCGTGCCTCCGGGCACTGTGGCCTACGATGCCGACACAGGCCAACTGCTGGCCGACCTTGTCCAGCCTGGCCAGCGGGCTCTGGTCGCCCGAGGGGGGCGGGGAGGGCGGGGCAACGCTGCTTTCGCCACGCCCACCAACCAGGCTCCCCGGCTGTCCGAGAAAGGTGAGCCCGGCCAGGAGCGCTGGCTGCGCCTGGAGCTAAAGCTCATCGCTGACGTGGGCATCGTCGGCGTGCCCAATGCCGGCAAGTCCACTCTGTTGGCTGCCGTCAGCGCGGCCCGGCCCAAGATCGCCGATTACCCCTTCACCACCTTGGAGCCCAACCTGGGTGTGGTGACAATGGACGACCGCGATTTCGTCCTGGCCGACATCCCCGGCCTCATCGAAGGAGCCCACGCCGGCGCCGGCCTGGGCCATCAGTTCCTGCGCCATGTGGAGCGCACCCGACTCTTGATTCACCTCCTCGACGGAGCATCTGCTGACCCTTTGGCCGATTTCGAGAAGATCAATGAGGAACTGGCCCTTTTCAACCCGCAGTTGGCCCGCAAGCCCCAGGTGGTGGTACTGAACAAGATGGATTTGCCCCAGGCTCAGGAATTATGGCCGCGGATCAGGCGAGAGATGAAAACGTTGGGGCTAGAGGCTATGAGCATCTCGGCCGTCACCGGTCAGGGGGTGCCGGCTCTGCTGCGACGACTGGTTGACCTGCTGAACAGTCTACCCAGAAAGACGCCGGTCGTCGAGGAAGTGAAAGTCTTCCGCCTGGAGGAGGAAGAGCCTTTCAACATCATCCAAGAAGAGGATGGTTGGCGGGTGCAGGGGGCCGAAATAGAGCGCGTGGTCGCCATGACAAACTGGGAGTACGATGAGGCCGTGATGAGATTTCAACGCATTATGGAAGCGATGGGGGTTTCGGCCGCTCTGGAAGAGGCAGGGATTAAAGTAGGCGACACAGTGCGCATCGGCGATGTCGAACTGGAGTGGCAATAGGCAGGACAGACCTGGCAGGTCTGTCAGGGGGATGGTCATGCGAATTGGCGTTTTTGGAGGCACCTTTGACCCCATTCACATTGGGCATTTGGTGAGCGCCGAAGAAGCGCGGGTGGAGCTCAATCTGGAGCGCGTTGTTTTCGTGCCCGCCGGGCTGCCTCCTCACAAGCTCGATCACGTTGTCTCTCCAGTAGAACACCGCCTGGCGATGGTTGAGCTGGCTATCGCTTCCAATCCCCATTTTGTCGTCTCCAGAATTGACATTGACCGCCCCGGCCCCTGTTACA
Organism: Anaerolineae bacterium; assembly: GCA_029933115.1. GTDB lineage: Bacteria > Chloroflexota > Anaerolineae > E26-bin7 > E26-bin7 > E26-bin7. The sequence goes on from JAOZOT010000059.1 coordinate 4,065, forward strand.
CTGTAGATACCATTGAACTTCTAAAGGACGAATGGGGAGACGAGGTCGAGATATACTTCATCCTGGGCTCTGATTCCCTGCTCGAGATTCTCACCTGGCACGACCCCCGGCGACTCGTCCGGCTATGTTACTTCGCGGTGGTGAGCCGCCCAGGTTACCAGGTGGACCTCGATGAACTAGACGCCCTCTTGCCTGGGGTGGCCTCGCGAGTTCGGATGCTTGATGCACCTGAGTTGGCCATCTCCTCCACCGACATTCAACGACGGGTGCGCGAAGGGTTATCCATCAAGTACCAGGTGCCAGAACCGGTGGAGGGCTACATTCATCGGCATAAATTGTACCACTTGACTTTACCCACATCGTGAGGATAGCGCCGAGAAGCCCCCGGCTACACCGGGGGAGCCGTCACAACTGACCCAGGGGAGCTTTCTCCTGGGCCGGCTGTGACTTACCCCCACCTCGCAGTGGGGGCTTCAGGGCTTGTGGGTAAAGTCAATATTGTACCAGAATTGACAAGAAGCCGCTTAGTATGATAAAATATGACGGCAGTTTGGAGTGATATACCCCGCAATCGGCATGGTTCGGCCGGGGTGAAATCAGCCTGGCCTGTGCTCCCGCTGGATTTGTAATCCACCGCGAGCCCGACAACTTTCACCCGGTCTGTAGACCATGCCCCACAACCTATCGCACTGGCGAGCGATTGATCGTGCCTCAATGTACCTCAAACAAGCGCCACATTTGGAAAAACTACATAGTTAAGGAGATAAATGACCGATGAAGAAGATGTATCTGATTTCGCTGATTGTACTTCTGGCACTGGTTACAAGTTGTGGAGGAAAAGCGACACCGGCTCCTGGTCCTGCTGGCGAAGAGACACCCGGTGGGGCGGCGGTAGCCACCCCAACCCCTATCCAGATTGTGCCCACGCCCACCCCCAAGCCGCTTCCCCCCACCCCTACGCCTATCCCCACACCTACTCCCGCTCCTGCAGGAACTGAGGCTGCGACTGCGCCCCCGGTCACCGAGATGATGGTCGAAATCCCGGCCGGTGATTTCATCATGGGCAATGACGAAGGCGATGATGATGAAAAACCCGCTCACACCGTTACCCTTGAAGCTTTTGAGATTGACATATTTGAGGTGACCAACGCCGACTTTGCTCGATTCGTCGAGGAGACCGGCTATCAGACCGAAGCCGAAAAGGCCGGCGAAGCCGGCTGGCGAGCCTACGCCGAAGGCAAGGACAATCACCCGGTGGTCAAAGTCACCTGGAACGACGCCAACGCCTACTGCCGGTGGGCCGGCAAGCGCCTGCCCACCGAGGCCGAGTGGGAGAAGGCGGCCAGAGGCACCGAGGGATTCATCTACCCCTGGGGCAACGAGTGGGACCCGGCCAAAGCCAACACCAAGGAAAGCGGCTTCAGAGGCACGGTGGCGGTGGGCAGCTTCGCAGAAGGAGCCAGCCCCTATGGCCTGTTCGACATGGCCGGCAACGTCTGGGAATGGACGGCCGATTGGTATCAAGCCTACCCGGATAGCACTTATCAGTCCGAGTACTTTGGAGAAAAATTCAAGGTGACACGCGGTGGTGGATGGTTCCAGGAGGCGAAGCTGGTGACCACTTCCAACCGTAGTGCCACCGACCCCAGCGCCGCCAACGACGACCTGGGTTTCCGCTGCGCCCGGTGAGCGTCGCTGAGCGTTGGAGGTAGAATTGACCGGAGAGGAGGTGAGGAATCAGAGAGAGACTGGGTTTCGCTCAATCGGTATCCGTCTATTCACTCAGATTTACCAAAGGAGGAGTAGAAAATGGAACGCAAATACTTTTTGGGTCTGGTGACTGTGTTGGTGGTGGCTGCCCTGCTGGCTGCCTGTGGCCCTAAAGCAACACCTTGTCCAGAGTGTCCACCATGCCCTGAGGCCGGTGAGTGCCCGACACCGGAGCCGTGTCCAAAGTGCCCCGAGGTTCCGGCTGCAGCGGCTGCCGGGGAGCGCCTGGATATCATCAAGGAGCGCGGCAAGATCATCTGCGGGGTCAACGCCGAGCTTCCCGGGTTTGGTTACCTCAACCCCCAGGGCGAGTTCGAAGGGTTCGACGTTGATTTCTGCAAGGCTCTGGCAGCGGCCGTCTTCGGCGACCCGAACGCCGTCGAATACCGTCCTCTGACCGCCGCAGAGCGCCTCCCGGCCCTTCAGACAGGCGAGATTGACGTCCTGATCCGCAACACCACCTGGACTCTGACCCGCGATGCGGAGAATGACCTGAACTGGGCAGCGGTGAACTTTTACGATGGCCAGGGCATGATGGTCAGGAAGGACAGCGGCTTCAAGACTCTGGAGGACATGGAGGGGGCGACCATCTGCGTGACCACCGGCACCACCACGGAGATGAACCTGGCCGACACCTTCCGTGCGCTTGGTATAGATTACACCCCACTTCTCTTTGAAAAGACCCAGGATACCTCGGCGGCCTACGAGGAAGGCCGTTGCGATGGGCAAACATCCGACAAGTCGCAGTTGGCCGCTCTGCGCTCGGCTATGGCCAATCCGGAGGATCACGTCATCTTGGACGTCACCATGTCCAAAGAGCCGCTGGGACCGCTGACTGCCCACGGTGCCGACGAGTGGAACGATGTCGTCCGCTGGGTCGTCTGGGGTATGATCCAGGCCGAGGAATCGGGGGTTACCTCTGAAAACGTTGACGAGATGCTCAAGAGCGAGGATCCCACCATCCAGCGTCTGCTGGGTGTTTCGGGCGAGATGGGCACCTCTCTGGGCATCCCCGACGACTTTATGGTTCAGGTGCTCAAGGCCGTCGGCAACTACGGAGAAGTCTATGAGCGCTGGCTCGGCCCGGATGGCCTCGACATCCCGCGCGGCCCCAACGAGCTGTGGACCAACGGCGGGCTCATGTACCCGATGGCCTTCCGCTAGACTCAGTAGATCATAAAAGTTTGCAACCCGGCGGCGGACTTGTCCGCCGTGAGCAAATGTGATCTACTTCTTCGCAAAACAAGGTGCAGCCCGGCATATCCTAAAAGCTGTGTCGGGCTGCACTTCCTGACAGCGTGCCAAAAAGGTAACTCTGCGTGTAGCTGTGGCCTGAAGGCCCGGTGGGACTCTCCCAGAAAAGGGAAGAACAAGCGGAGTATAGAGACACGCTATGAGAGGTGCCAAAATATGACCCCCAGTTCATCCACGTACGCAGTGGAGCGCCACGGAGCTGTACCCTTCTGGCGTGACATCCGTGTCATCCGCGTGATAGCTCAGATTGTCTTTGTCATTGTAGTGTTGGCCATTGGGGCCTGGCTTCTCGACAATTACAGGAATTGGCTGGCCGAGAGGAATCTCACTTTCAGTTTCCGCTTCCTGCGCCTGGAAGCCAGCTTTGACTTGGCTGAGGGGATTCCGTTCAAGCCCACAGACTCTTATGCGCGAGCTTTCCTGGTGGGTGTGGTCAATACCTTGCGGGTGGCCAGCGTCGGGATTGTTCTGGCCACGCTTTTGGGCTTGGTAGCGGGTGTGGCCCGCCTTTCGCGCAACTGGCTCGTCAGCCACATCGCCAGTGTTTACATCGAACTCATCCGCAACACTCCCCTACTGGTACAACTCTTCTTTTTGTACTTTGCCGTTATTCTCAAGCTGCCCAAACTCAAGACAGGGGATGAAATCACAGCTATCACTCTGCCTGGTCCCACCTATTTGAGCAATCGCGGTCTGGCCATGCCCTGGCCACGCCCCTCAGAGTCCTTCGGCGCGTGGTGGCCCTTTATCCTCGCCGCTCTCGTCGTGGCTCTGGTTTTGTGGATTTTGCGGGCTCGCGGTGTGCAGCGTACAGGACGCCCCAGTTTCAATTTCCTGTGGATAGTCGTCGCTTTCCTCGTTATCCCTGCCGTCGGTTGGCTCATAGTGCCGGGGAGCCCCCTGGTCCTAGACGTGCCGGTCATCAAGGGCCTGAAAGCCAGAGGCGGCACTATCCTTTCGCCGGAGTTCGTGGCCTTGACGCTCGGCCTGGTGGTCTACACCGGCGCTTTCATCGCCGAAGTGGTGAGGGCCGGCATCCTGGCTGTGCCCAAAGGCCAGACTGAAGCGGCACGGGCACAGGGCTTCACCGAGATGCAGATTTTGCGCCTCATTGTCCTGCCTCAGGCTCTGCGGGTCATCATCCCCCCACTCATCAGCCAATACCTGAACCTCACCAAAAACTCGAGTCTGGCTATCGGCATCGGTTTCCTTGACCTGTACGCTGTCTCGAACACGATGCTCAACCAGTCTGGGCGGGTGGTTGAGGTCTTTTTGATGATTATGGCCGCCTATCTGAGCATGAGCCTGTCCATTTCGCTGATCATGAACATCGTCAACCGTCGCATACAGATTGTGGAGAGGTGAGCATGACCACTACTGCTGAAAAGCCACCTGCTACTGAAGTTGGTGTGTTGGGTTGGCTGAAGAAGAATTTGTTCAGCACCTGGTATGATGCCCTGCTGACGATTGGTTCATTAGCGTTCATCTACTGGGTGTTGCGTGGGGTCATCGAGTGGGCACTCGTAAAGGCGACCTTTTCCACCGAGCCGGGTATCTGCAAGAAAGCCAGGGCTGCGGCCGCAGCCGCCGGGGAGACGGCGGGCGCCTGCTGGAGCGTGGTGATCACTAACATCAAGGTGTTCATGATCGGAAGGTATCCCGGCGAGGAGGTCTGGCGCATCTGGGCCAGCCTGGGTATCGTGGCCGTCCTGGCCGCGCTGACCTGGTGGGTCTGGAGAGCGGAGGCTATGCGGGAAAAGAGACGGTGGGTAGTCATCGGCTGGCTCCTATCTTTCCCCGTAATCACGATCCTACTCAGGGGATTCTCGGAGGAAAGCCGGGTTCTCCCTCTTGTCCCCACAGATCTCTGGAGCGGATTGTTGCTCACCTTTGTGCTGGCCATTGTGGGCATTGTGGCCTCTTTTCCCCTGGGTGTCCTGCTGGCCTTGGGCCGTCGGAGCACACTGCCAGCCCTCAAAGTGTTCTGTACTATGTACATTGAGCTGATACGCGGTGTGCCTCTCATCAGCGTTCTGTTCATGAGCCAGCTTTTGCTGCCCATCTTCTTGCCCCCCCAAATGAGATTGGGCACCGTCCTTCGAGCCCTGGTGGGGATGACGCTGTTCAGCGCGGCTTATAGCGCCGAGAACGTCCGTGGAGGATTGGCTGCCATACCCATTGGACAGTACGAGGCGGCCAAGGCAGTGGGTCTGAACGATGTGTTGATGATGGCCTTGATCATACTACCGCAGGCCATCCAGAAAGTGATCCCGGCCATTGTGGGTCAGTTTATCAGCTTGTTCAAAGATACATCCCTCGTCGTCATTATCGGGCTTCTGGATTTGCTAGGGGTGGCCAAAGCTGTAACCGGCCAAACAGAGTACATTGGGCTGCAAAAAGAGGTGTACCTCTTTGCCGCCTTGATATATTTCATTTGCTCCTACGCCATGTCTTACAGCAGCCGTCGCCTTGAGGTGGCGATGGGCGTGGGAGAGCGATAATTATCAGAACTGAGAGACTACTGGAGGCAAACTTGATGGAGGGGAGACCGGCAACCACCGAGGATATTATTATTTGCCGAGATGTACACAAGTGGTTCGGCGACTTTCACGTGCTGCGCGGTGTGAACATGACCGTCAAAAGGGGTGAGGTGGTCGTCATCTGTGGGCCTTCGGGTTCAGGTAAATCTACTTTTATCCGGACCATCAACCGTCTGGAGGAGCACCAAAAAGGTGACATTATCGTAGACGGCATCGAGCTAACCAACGACATCCGCAATATCCACGCCATTCGCGAGGAAATCGGTATGGTGTTCCAGCAGTTTAATCTGTTCCCCCACCTGAAGGTCATTGACAACATCACCCTGGCCCCGATATGGGTCCGAAAATGGCCGAAGGATAAAGCAGAGAAAATCGCCATAGAGCTTCTGGAGCGCGTAGGCATCCCAGAACAGGCCGACAAGTATCCCGGCCAGTTGTCTGGTGGGCAGCAGCAGCGAGTAGCCATCGCCCGCGCTCTGGCCATGCAACCCAAGATCATGCTTTTCGACGAACCGACCTCTGCCCTAGACCCAGAGATGATCAAAGAGGTGCTCGATGTCATGATCGAGTTGGCCCAATCCGGTATGACCATGATCGTGGTCACCCATGAGATGGGCTTTGCCAGAGAGGTTGCCAACCGCGTCTTTTTCTTCGACGAAGGTAACATCGTGGAAGAGTTGACAGCCGAGGAGTTGAAAATAGCCATCGAGGATCCGAACCAGGCTAAAGAAGAGCGCACCAGGCTGTTCCTGAGCCAGATTCTCTGAGAGCGTGTCTGAAAAATGCTCGTAGTGGCGCGACTTGAGTCGCTAATGATTGGTGCTCTGTGGCTAAAAACGACTGAAGTCGTTCTGCTGCCAAAGCGAATTTCAAGCCTGTGGGAGGGTAGCCGTCCCCTCTGCGAGTGAATTACGGAGGGGTCTCATCGGTCTGGCCTATCGGGCGAGGGCAGGATCGCCGAACATGTGGACGCAGGGATAGCCGAAGGCAGTGCCTTCGGCTATCCCCAGAAGGCGCTGCCTTCGGCCTATCTCAGCCCGGCTCATTTGACCCCCGGCTGCGATCCGCAGAGGGTTATCGCGATTACAGGGTCTGCATGTAGCGTGGGTAGGGCTCAAATGGGACCTGTTTGGCATTTGTTAATCATGGCGCGGAGGGGATCGAGGTCGCCTTCGCCGCCTCGTGGACAGTACCGAGCCACGAGGCTTTTCTTTTGGAGATGCTCACCGGAGAGTGGGGAGGCTAGAAACCGGGATTGGGCTCTAAACGGCGGCAGCAATTGAATAACCACCGGCAAAGCGTCCTTTGGGCTATCCTGGCCTATGCGCTGATCACCGTCGTGGTGACCTATCCTGTGGCCTTCCGGTTGAGGTCTGCGTTGGCTGGCGCGCCGGACCAGGATGCTTTGCAGCACCTGTGGATCTCGTGGTGGACGGAGAAAGCCCTGCTGGATCTGGGCATCAGCCCGGCGCAGGCCAGCTACCTCTACTATCCCGACGGCACCTACCATCCCATGCTCTGGGTGACTCCCTATCCCCAGGTGGCTGCCCTGCCCCTGCAACTGCTCTTCGGCCAGGTGGCGGCCTACAATTTGCATCTTCTCCTCTCCTTCGTCCTGACAGGGCTGACGACCTATCTCTTGTGTTACTACCTGACGAGGAACAGGTGGGCGTCTTTCATTGGCGGCCTCGTCTTTGCCTTCTTCCCCAACCGCCTCAGCCACGCCACGGCTCACCTGGCCCAGGTGGTGACCTATTTCTTCCCTCTCTACGCTCTCTATCTCATCAGGCTCCTTCGCTGTCACATTGGAGGGATAGGAACGGCTCTCACTCCTCCGCATCCATTGTCAACTGCTTGCGAAGGGGGTGAGCCCTCACCCTCCCCCCAACCCCCTCCCTCTCCCAAAATTTGGGAGAGGGAGGGGGAGCCGCCGCAGGCGGTGGGGGTGGGTGAGGGCCAGGGTGAGGGCCAACCGCTCTGGCGCAGCGCCTGGCTATGCGGCATCCTCCTGGCGCTCTCCATGCTGGTCAATATCGTGCACATCGC
>JAOZOT010000059.1:11774-13374 GCA_029933115.1 Anaerolineae bacterium
GGCTATGCGGCATCCTCCTGGCGCTCTCCATGCTGGTCAATATCGTGCACATCGCCTATTTCATCGTCCCTTTCACTGCTCTGCTCATCCTCTACCACATCGCTGTGGGAAAAGGCAGCCTTCCTGGCCAGAGGGTGAAACCCACTGGCCGTCCCTTGCACATTGTCGTGGCCTTTGCACTTGCAGCGGTGCTCACCGCTCCTTTTCTTTTGCCTTTTGCCCGGCGTTCTCTGAGCGGGCAACTGAGCTACCTGCGCATGGCCGGCACGGTGGACTACTCGGCCGACCTCCTGGGTTTCGTCACGCCTGCGCTCTCACATCCCATCTGGGGACGAGGGCCCTCCTTCCGAGCGTGGGCAGCGGCGGTCATCGGGCGGGGCAACGCGCTGGAGAACACCGTTTATCTGGGAGTGGTGGCTTTGCTTTTGGCCGGGTGGGGAGCCAGGCGGCGCCGGGGTGAGGCCCGCTTCTGGCTGATACTGGGCCTGGTGGCTTTGGTGCTATCGCTGGGCCCCGTTCTCAAGATAGGCGGCTTGCAGACCAGCTTACCGCTGCCCTACGCTCTGTTGCAGCGCCTGCCCTTCTATAAATGGGGGCGCATCCCAGGACGCGCCAACGAGACCATCGTGTTGCCCCTCGCCGTCCTGGCCAGTTTGGGCACAGCATCTCTGCTGGAACGATTTGGACTCTGGCGAAGGTTGCGCAAACCTTCGCCAGGGTGGCTGATAACACTCCTTTCTGCGCTCATCATCTTTGACTATCTGGTTGCCTGGCCTTTCCCAACGATGGATGCCGGCGTGCCTGACTTTTATCAGCGCATGGCTCAGGAGCCCGGGGATTTTGCTGTGCTGGACCTGCCTCAGTGGCCTATCTGGCTGCGGGAAGCCTCCAACCGGGCCATGCGCTATCAGACTGTGCATCAGCACAAAATCGTGGGAGGCTACGTCTGGCGCCTGCCGGATGGCCTGGAAGGTGGCATGAAGGCTTTTCAGGAGTTGGTCCTGCCGCCGGTGGCGGAGGATATAATCCCGCGCCCCTCGCCAGAAGAAGCCCGGCAAGCCTTGAACCGTTACCATATCCGGTACGTGGTCTTGCACAAGGGGATATGGGCTGCTGAGGAAGACGAGGAGGCGCTGGCTGCCCTTCGCCGCCTGCTGGGCGAACCCTTCTACGATGACCAACGGCTGGCGGCTTTCCTCGTCCCCGGGGTCGAGGTTGAGGGGGATGAAGATGGTCTGTTGGCTCTGAGCTACGGCTGGTATCAGGTCGAGGAGGCCGATGGCCGCCCGGCCCGTTGGCTGAAGGACGAGGGTACTCTGTACGTCCACCGTTTGACCGAAGGCCGCTATCGCCTGCGTTTCGCCGCTTACCCCTTCCGAGGGCCTCGTCACCTGCAGGTGACAATCAATGGCCAGGCGGTGGCCGATTTCGAGGTCGTGAGTTGGCAGGAGTTTGCTACACCGTCTTTCACTCTGGCGAAAGGGCAGAACGACATCGTCTTCCGGGTGGCCGAGGGCTGTGAGGTGCCGGCCGAGGTCGAAGCGGGTTCCAACGATAGGCGCTGCCTGAGTGTGCTCTTCCAGGACGTGCGCCTGATACC
>JAOZOT010000429.1 GCA_029933115.1 Anaerolineae bacterium
ATTATAAATATGATTGACTCTAGCGGCGAGTCAGGGGATAATTCTATCTATCAAACATTTAAGGAGGTGCGTCATGTCCAAGCGCAAGGAGAAGCGGAAACGCTTTCGCGACCGACAAAAGGAGCAGAAGCAGCAACTCAATGAACGGCGGCGTCTTGAGTTCGCCGCGCTCGTCGCCGGCCTCGAGGCCGAGCGCATCCTCTACGTGTCCCTGGACATCGGCAAGAATGTGCACTGGATGCGCGCTGTGACCGGCGCGGGCCGCATCGTCCACCCTTCCAAGGAACTCCTCGCCAACCGCACAGGCTATGCCTATTTCCAACAGTATCTGCTCTCCTGGCTGACCGGCGGTCAGTTCGACCTGATCGTCCTCGGTCACGAGCCGACCGGCATCTACCACGAGAACTGGTGTCGCCATATCCTGACCGACTTTGCCCCCTACCTGGCCGAGAATGCTCACCCCCAACTGCGCTACCGCTTCATCAACCCCTACCAGTCCAAGCTGGAACGTCAGAAGTTGACTCTGCGCCCCCGCAACACCGACCGCCTCGCCTTGCTAGCCCTCTCCAGCCTGCTCCAGCAAGGGCAGGGAAACCCTGCCTCTCTGCCCGAGCCTAATGTGGCTCTATTGCACCAATACGTCTTCTTCGCCCACCAAGCCACCCGCAACCTGAAAGCGGCCCGTCTCGAGATCAATCGCCAGTTCGACCGCATCTGGCCCGGCGCGGTGATCAACGTCAAACGCTTTCAACGGGCTCATCCCGACCTGCCCATCCCCACCCCCATCGTCCAAACCAAGCCCCTGGAGCGCCAGTCTGTCCGCCTCCTCCTCCGACATTGCCCCAACCCCTACCACGTCCGCGAGTTGGGCCTCGAGGGCCTCATCAACCTTTTCCACCAGCACGGCCTCCGCTGCGGCCCCGTCACCGCCGGCCAGATCCTGGACTGTGCCCGGCGTAGTCTCCTCCACCCCCCAGAAATAGTGGAGGTCTATGTCCAGGGCTTGCAGCAACTTTTGGCCGACGAGGCTCACTGGCTGCAACGCCAGCAATGGGCCTTCCAAAACCTGGAAGCCATCGTCTTTCACACCCCGGCCCGCCACCTCCTTTCCCTGCGTGGCGTCTCCTCCCGCTGGGCAGCCTACTACCTCGACCTGGTTGGCTATCCTCCGCGCTTCGACTGGGCCGACCAAGTCTGGGCCTACGTCGGCTTCGATACCGTCCTCGACCAATCGGGCGACGACAATCCCGCTAAAAAGTTCTGCATCTCCAGGCGAGGCGACCCCTTCTACCGCAATGTCCTGTCCTGGATGGGCCTCCTCGTCGCCAGTCACCACCCCACCTTCGGCCAGACCTTCATCGCCGCCGAGGAACGAGGCCTGGGCTTCTGGGGGGCGGTCATCCACACCGGCCATAAGGTCCATCGCACTTGCTTCCGCCTCCTGCTGGACAACCGCCCCTACCGCGACGACACCCACCCGGACGATTTCGCCCGCTGGCGTGCCTACTGGCTGGCCTACCGCCGCCATCGCCGCGAGCCCAAGAAACACTCCCATCCCGGCTCCTGGCAGCCGACCCGCTAGCAGGAGAGCGTGACTGATGGTAAACCCACCCCGCACGCAGGCAAGCGCCCGGCCCTATCCAGAAGGGCCGGCCGGTACTCTCAGGCTACCGACCGGCCCCTGGGGTGTGGGCCGGCTACTCCTTGGTGCGACACCGGTCCGGCCTATCGGCCGGTGCTCAACCCACCGGGAGGGACATTGGCCTCGCGGCCCGCCCCTCCCACCGGTTCCGGCAGGGAGCGCTGTCAGATGACCACCGCCCTGAAGGCCTAGCTCTTCAGCCCGGTGGCTCTACGGTTGCCCCGCGCCGTTCGACTGAGCTCACGAAGCCCACACGCTATCAGTTTAGCACAGAAAGGCCCTCTTGTCCAGAGAAGGACCCCGACCCCGGGGGGCGGCTGCGTCGCCGGTCCCCTTGACTTTGAGAGTCGCACCCCGAGCTTGACGGCCAAGCCTCGTCCTGATGGTTCGACGGGCTAACCACGATAGCCTAACGAAAGACCTCGCCCTGTCACTCAGGCGCGTACTGTGGCTTGTGGCTCGCTTCGAAATGATGACCACCAGGGTCGCATATCTCTTTCATGTGGTTGGGCGCCACAGAGCGCGAGAGGTCCCCCTGGTGTGCCGCCCTTCTCCATGACGGAAGCCCTACCGTGCCAGACTGCATACCCCCTATTTCATTTCAACCCTTCCGAAAACACCCTCGTTTCTCGGTTACTGCCCCCTGCCTGCATACCCAAAACTTGACAAATTCTTACAATGCTGAAGGGGATTTTGCCTTTTGCTACTAGAGGCCCCTAGGCTGAAGGAATCGAGGCGAATTGGAAAAGGTTTCAGTCCCCCGAAGGGGATTTTGCCTTTTGCTACTTGGCTTTGGCCAAGGATGGTTTTGGCTTCCAGGAGTTTCAGTCCCCCGAAGGGGATTTTGCCTTTTGCTACGTCCTCTTCCAGCGCCGGTTGGAGGAACTGACCGACCGTTTCAGTCCCCCGAAGGGGATTTTGCCTTTTGCTACGTGGGGTGGCCAAGTCCCAGATGATGCGGGCCATCCTTGGCAAAAAGCTGGGGTTTCAGTCCCCCGAAGGGGATTTTGCCTTTTGCTACCATTCGAGGTGGGTTCGGCAAGGATGCCGAACCTTTAGTTTCAGTCCCCCGAAGGGGATTTTGCCTTTTGCTACCGTTGACCAAAATTCTAGGTCAACCCGATGTGTCTCAAGAGTTTCAGTCCCCCGAAGGGGATTTTGCCTTTTGCTACCCTACGAATACGACGAGTCCGTCCACATCTCCGACCTCATCGTTTCAGTCCCCCGAAGGGGATTTTGCCTTTTGCTACTCGGAAAGGAAGCCGAGGACTTCGAGGTTGGGCCTCCAAACAATCGCCGGGTTTCAGTCCCCCGAAGGGGATTTTGCCTTTTGCTACACGGTCGGGAACACCGCCTTCGGAGGTACGACATTCGGCCGTTTCAGTCCCCCGAAGGGGATTTTGCCTTTTGCTACCCGGGCCATTGCCAAGAGAAAGGGACTGCTCCTGAACGTTTCAGTCCCCCGAAGGGGATTTTGCCTTTTGCTACCAGGTAGGCCGCTCGGAGACTGGGGTGACCAATACCCACGGGTTTCAGTCCCCCGAAGGGGATTTTGCCTTTTGCTACCCACCCGCGGTCTAAGCTCATTGCCCTTTGGGACCTCATCGGGGTTTCAGTCCCCCGAAGGGGATTTTGCCTTTTGCTACCAGATGACTATGGCAGCAATCCCGACCTGGGCGACAAGGTTTCAGTCCCCCGAAGGGGATTTTGCCTTTTGCTACCTGACGCCAACGCCGACTCCAACTCCGACCGAGACACCTACGCCCAGTTTCAGTCCCCCGAAGGGGATTTTGCCTTTTGCTACCTGAAGGTCTGCCGGTGTTGTGGCATGTGGATGAGTTCGACACCTTAACGCGTTTCAGTCCCCCGAAGGGGATTTTGCCTTTTGCTACCGGATTTGTCGCCGCCAT
>JAOZOT010000060.1 GCA_029933115.1 Anaerolineae bacterium
CGTGAAGTCGTTCAGTCCTTCTATCCAGTTTTCAAAGTGCGAAAAATAGGCTAAGTATCGCTGTGGCTCTGGTCGTCGTAAGTGTAAAACCCCAAAGTTACTATCGTCTACAATACTTACCATACTTGCTCACAATCTCAACCATCTTCCTGTTCATATTGCCCCGTGAAAGCAAGTTCGCAGATCTGACACGGTTCTCTCGGCGCTTTACAGCAATCTTGGCATTCACCGTGCTGCTTTTCGTTGCGCAGGTGCTATGGATTACTGTGGACGATCTCCAAGCAGCGAGCAGATGGTACAGCACAGCTAGGTTTTACCAGTTTCGCTCCAATAATTTTCCTGATATGCAGGTAGCCAATACCATAAAAGATCTGGCGGGCGATGCCAATATTTTCGTTAACGGCAACAGAGCGTGGATATATACTTTAGCAAACAAGACAAGCCCAACCGCTTACTATTACTCCACGGGTATGTTTGCCAGAGATTATTTATCCGATACAGAATTCGACGCAACTATGGGAAAGCTCGTCACAAAGCCGCCATTTGCTATAGTTTATGAGCGAGGTGCGCCACAGCAAAGTCAGGACTTTTATAATTCTGTTTATATAAGCCATTTCGACCAGTTCGTCAGATCTGAGTATCATATCTGCGCTCAATACTATTTCACCCAAACATGGCCATATTCACCCCATATGGCTAGCATCCACTGCCTAAATGACCCTAGCAAAGCGTACAAATGAATGTTGTGCAACTAGACCATCGGCATGGGCAAATAGTTTGGACCGATCATCGTTCCCTGGAACGGCGCCGTCTGGATGTCTTGTGGAGACTTTACCGTCGGCTGGTAGGTAGTCTTATCCGATTGGCACTGCGCGACGTGCCCCAGGAAGTCTCCACCCAGGAGATACCCGCCGACGAAGAAGCCGCCGCTCTTGTGGCCCAACACCTGAGCGATACCTGGTTCGAGGGTCTGGACTTGGAGTATCACGGCATCGCTTTGGGGCCTTTGCTGCGCTACAAAGTCGGCGGCTACAACGTCCATCTGCATGGTCTCTGCCGTCATACCTATAAAGCCGAAGCCCTGCTGAAAGTGTATAACCCTCGGCAGGTGATAATGGTAGAGCCGGCTCTACTCCCCACTGGGGCATTCCTGGAAGTGCTGGCCCGACAGAAGGGAGTGCGAGTCAGCGCGTTGCTCCCAGGGCCGCTGCGCCGCCTGGGCCGGACGATGGTCAATCGGCTTTTCTATAACCTGGGCTACGAAAGGGCCGAAGTACCGCTGTTCCCCGTTCGGCCACGCCCCCTGCCAAATGCGGCCGAGCTGCCGGAAGCGGTGCTTTTCATCGCCTCCATGAACAACTACCTGAACCCTATGCTGCCCGTCATGCGAGCACTGGAGCAACGCAAGAAGCAGGTGATGACTATTGTTCCCTGCGCAGCAAAAGGATGGGGAAATTACAGAGCCCTGCAGGAGACTTCCTCGATCACTTTCGCCGAGGAGCTCCTGGACGAGAAGCTGGCAGCAGAGATCACCGTCAAACGTCGGGAGTATAGTCGCCTCTTTCGGGAAAGGCGGGCCTGGCTCAGGGAACGGCTACGCCTGGAGAATGGCCTGGATCTTTGGCCCTTCGCTGCGACGGGGATGCGGGTGGTCTTTGAATACCTTCTCCCCCACACTGTGGGCTATATCGGTCTGGCCGAACGTGCCTTTCGCCGCTCCCATCCACAGGCCATCGTCATCGCCCGTCAGCGACGGGCCTTTGAGAACGCCTTCGTCGCCGTGGCCCGTCGGGACGACATCCCTGTAGCCATGCTGATCCACGGCCATGTCTCGTCCCAGCCCATCTATCACTTCATTGACGGTCGCTTTGACCAGAGCGACCTGATCTGCTCCTGGGGAGAGGCTCAGAAGCGAGCTCTGATAGAAAAAGGCGCCCCGGCAGAGCGTGTGCTGGTGACCGGCAACCCCCAGTGGGACCGCCTAGCTCCGGCTTTGGGTGACTTGCCTCCAGCCGAGGAGTGCCGAGAGGAGGTTGCTGAACAGCTCCGCATCTCGGCTAAAGCCTTCTGGGTAACCTTTACTTCCCAGGCCGTTTCTCGCATCTTCTTCCCGGCTATCCTGGACGCCGTGCGCCGCCTGCCCGAAGCAGTGCTTATTGTCAAAGTGCATCCAGGGGAGCGAGTAGACGACTACCGGACGATGATCCCGGCAGCCGACCAAGAGCGATGCCGAGTGGTGAAGCGGATAGACCTGCACACGCTACTGCGAGCTTCCGACATAGTGCTAACTTATACCTCGACGACCAATTTGGAAGCGCTGGCCGTGGGTACACCGCTTTGCATCGTGGATTTTGCCCAGAACCAGGACAAGCCCAATCGGATCGACCTGAGCACTTGTGGGATTCCAGAAGCCAGAGATGGCGAGTCGCTGCATCAAGTGCTGATTCGCCTGCGGAAAGACCCCGCCTGGAAGAAAGAGATTCTAACCGGAGGCCACCGGGCCTTAGAGGATTACGCCTGCGGGTTGGACGGTAAGGCTACGGAGCGAGTGGTGGGGGCACTGCTGGAGCTAATGCAGATGCGAGGCAGTGAATCATGAGCCTTGCCAACACCCATCTGGTGCTCTTTCTCTCCCGGGCCACTCCTTTGTGCCGCTGGGAGAAGATGGGCATCCTGGAGCGGGAGATAGCTCTTTATAAATGCCTCCGCCCCCATTTGGCAGGTATCAGCATCGTCACCAGCGGTGGGCCGGAGGAACTGGCCTACCAGGAACGCCTGGGGGACATCCGCATTCTCTACAACCGCTGGAGGCTCCCGCCCAATGCCTATAGCCTGCTGGCTCCCTTCCTGCACTGGCGGCCTTTGCGGGAGGCGACGATCTACAAGACCAATCAACTGGATGGGGCGTGGACAGCGGTCATCGCCGGATGGGTGCATAGAAAGCCGGTGATCGTGAGAGCGGGGTATCCTTGGGCCTTGAACTTCCGGCGGGCGACCGGCCAGGAGACGTTGAAGGAGCGTCTCATTCAAACCCTGGAACGCTTCTCCTTATGCCGTGCCAGCCGGGTGGTGGTGACAACAGAACAATTACAGGAGTACATGACGATCCAACATGCCATCCCGCCGGAGCAAGTCTCAATAGTTCCCAATTATGTAAACATTCAACTTTTCTGCCCACTGCCGGAGGTATTGCCTGAATCAGGACGGGTCCTCTTCGTGGGAGCACTAAAGTCGGCCAAGAATCTGCCAACCCTGCTGAAGGCAGTGGCATACCTGGATGGGGCTCATCTGGTGCTCATCGGCGATGGACCACAGCGCCCGACCCTGGAGGCACGGGCATCCTCTCTAGGGGTCAAGGCCACTTTTGCCGGACGGGTGCCCAACGAGCGCCTACCAGAGGAGATCAACCGGGCCGAGGTTTTCGTGTTGCCCTCGCTTTACGAAGGCCATCCCAAAGCGCTCATCGAAGCCATGGCCTGTGGCGCAGCCGTCGTGGGAACAGACGTAGACGGCATCCGGGACGTTATTCGACATGAGGAGACAGGGCTGCTCTGTCCCCCCACGGCAGAGGGGCTCGCTCAGGCGATAAGTAGATTGCTGATAGATGCGGACTTGCGGAAACGGCTGGGGCGGGCGGCACGGAAATTTGTGGAGCAGGAATACAGTTTGGAGCGCATTGTGACACGGGAGCTAAGCATACTGAGAGAGGTAAGCCGGTGAGCCGTGCTCGTCTTGTCAAATCTGTAGCATTGATGATGCTCGCCGCTTTTATCGGCAAAGCCCTCTATATCATCCGCGAGCCTATCATCGCTGCCTACTTCGGCGCCAGTGCCCAGACGGACGCCTACAACGTGGCGATGACTATCATCACCATGCTTCTCAGCGTGACCATATCCCCAATCGGGGGAGTGTTGGTGCCTGTCTACGTGGAGCGGCTCCACCGGAACAAATATGAAGGAGAGCGGTTCATCCGCCAGGTGCTGACACTTTACCTGCTCATCCTGAGCACAGTTCTCCTCATTGTTTACTTCGCCGCCCCCTGGCTGGTACGCCTCTATGCCCCCGGTTTCGCCCCGGAGACGGCATCCTTGGCCGTACGGCTGACCCGCATCCTGGGGCTCTTCGCCGTGGTCAGCGGTCTGGCGGGGTATTTTAACATGGTGCTAACAGCCCACCAGGAGTTTCTCTGGGTGGCTCTGGGGCCGATTGTAACAGCAGTGCTGGTGATCATCATCCTGCTGGCAGCGGCCCCCCGCCTGGGGATTGATGCCCTGGCCTGGGGGATGGTAGCTGGCAATGCCGTGCAAATGTTCATCTTGGGCCTCTCCACCCGGCGGCAGGCCGTGCGGCTGGGGCTGAATTTCCACCTGGGGGAGGCGGTGCGGGCCTTGGGGAAACTCTCCGGCTGGATGCTGGTGGGGCGTTTCATTGGGCAGGGGAATAATCTGATTGACCGGAACATGCTTTCCTACCTGAGTGAGGGAAGCATCGCTGCCCTGGGCTTCGCGCGCAGCATTTATTTGCTGCCGTTCAACATCTTCACTACAGGAATCACCCGGGTGATCATCGCTAATTTCTCCTGGGATGTAGCGCAGGGTGATATGGATACACTCAAGCGAGATCTGTCGTTGGCTATAAGGATGGCAGCGTTTTTTATGATACCGGTGACGGTAGGATTTATTGTATTACGCGATCCGATCGTACAGGTGTTTCTAAAACGAGGAGCGTTTGAAACCAAAGATGCAGAAGTAACAGCTACATTACTCCTACTACTGAGCATGGGACTATTTTTCCGTTCCATAAACTTTATTGTAGGACGTATATATACATCCATGCAAATCCTTTCCTTCCCTACCCTCCTTGGCCTTGCAGGCTTATGTATCCATTACACGGCTAACAGGATACTGATTACGACAATGGGCACGGCAGGCATAGCTCTTTCTCTAACAGTGACGGAGATCTTTATCGCTTTGAGCTTCCTTGTCAGAACTCGCCAGATAATTGGACCATTAGGAGGCAAGCGCATAGCCGTGTCTTTAAGCAAGACAAGCACAGCCTCCGGGATCATGGCTTTGGTCCTCAGTCTTTTTAACAAATTCTGTACATCCCAAAGGGGAGATGAAGCTCATGTCTTACTTATCATTCTGATCAGTGCTATATCCATAGGTGGTGCCCTCTATATCATCGCCCTATACACTTTCAAATCCGAAGAACTGTTGCTTTCCATCAAGCTGGCTACCAGATCCTTGGTACGTCGGTCGACGTGAGGAGGCCTTCATGGAAAGACAGGATGCTATCTGGGCTTATTTTCAGAATCAGGCCCCTGAGTCCTTTGCCGGTTCTAGAGCGCGGTTAGCTTACCTGATCAGGGAAATACGAAAGCGGCATTTGAACATAGTACTAAATATAGGAATAGGCGCAGGCATATTCGAGCAGATGGCGAAGGAACAAGGACTCGCTGTCAGTAGTCTTGATCTTGATGCAAATACCGTTCAACGTATTCGTGCTCAACTTGGCGTTGATGCTCGACAAGGATATATCCAAGAAATACCATTTGACGATGAGTACTTTGATGTAGTTGTGGCATCTGAAGTTTTAGAACACCTGGATCATGACTCTATGCTACAAGCCCTCTCGGAAATTAGGCGCGTCCTCGTTCCAGGGGGATATTTCATCGGCACGGTTCCGTACGAGGAGAACCTAGCTAATAGTATAGTGGTCTGCCCCTACTGCGGCAAGCATTTTCACAGGTGGGGACATTTGCAATCTTTCTCGACTGAGAAAATGAAAAGGATTCTAAGCTCTTATTTTGCTGTTGAGCATGTGTTTCCCCACAAGTTCGTCACCTTCTCGGCGCTTAACCGGAAAGGGAAGATGGTTTCTGTAGTCAAGCTTATCCTGTGGAAACTAGGTATCTACAGAGGGAAGTGCAATCTGGTTTTCATAGCCAAGAAGCCAAAGGCATTATGACGAAACTAAGCGTTTGTCATCTCCTCCTCGGCTACTACCCTCAAACCGGCGGTGCGGAAATCCAGGCCCGGCGCCTGGCTGCTTATCAGCGGAAGCAGGGTCTGCAAGTATGTGTGGTCGCTCGCCGCCGCCTGGCCGATCCTGTAGAGCGAACATGGCCTCACTATGAGGAGATTGACGGCATCCCGGTCTACAGAGTACCGGTCTGGGGCAAAGGACACCTGGCCGCTTTGACCTATTTCCTCTCAGGGCTATGGCAGCTCTTCCGCTTGCGCCATCGCTATCAGGTCATCCACGCCCACATGCTCTCTGCGCCGGCCATGCTGGGCGGGCTGGCCGGGCGATTGCTGGGGAAAAAGGTGATCGCCAAGGCTAGCGGGGGAGGCTTCCGGGTGCGCAGCAATATCAGCGACCTGCAACGCTCTCCCTTACGCCGCTGGCTGTTCCGCCACACCCTGGATCGCATCCTGGCCATCAACCGGGAAATCGCCGCCGACCTGGAACGATTGGGCTTTCCACCGGAGCAGATTGTGTATCTGCCCAGTGGTATTGATGTGCACACTTTTGCCCCATCACCGAAGCCGCCAGAGCAGCACCGGCAAAGGCTGGGTTTGCCCATCGAGGGACCGGCCCTGGTTTTCACTGGTCGGCTGCGCCCGGTGAAAAACCTCCCCCCGCTCCTGGAAAGCCTGGCTCTGCTCAAGGGCAGGTTTCCCTCCCTGTACCTGCTGGTGGTTGGAGATGGAATCGAACGGTCTAAATTGGAAGCATTGGTGAAGAAATTGAACCTTAGCACCAATGTATTTTTCATCGGCAATGTTTCCGACGTGCGCCCCTACCTATACGCTGCGAACATCTTTGTACTGCCTTCCCTTAAAGAGGGCCTGTCCAACTCTATGCTAGAGGCTATGGCAATAGGGTTACCGGTGATTACCACTGCCGTCGGTGGAGCCCCGGATTTGATCGAGAACGGCGTTAATGGCATCCTGCTCCCACCCCAACTCCCTCCAGAGGACATTGCGAAGGCCATCGTTGCTTTGCTGGATGATCCAGACCACGCCCGCGAGATGGGCCGCCGTGCCCGCCAGACAGTGATGGAATGCTGCTCCTTTGAGGTGGTGGGAGAAAGAATTATCTCTCTGTATCGAGAGTTGCTGGAGGCATAGATGTGTGGTATCTGCGGGGTAGTCAACGGGCCAAGGGCAAGACTGCCTGTTGATGAAGTGTTGCTGCGTCAGATGTGCGCTGTATTGCGCCATCGAGGACCAGACGATGAGGGAGTATGGACTGATGGCATAGCCGGGCTAGGACAACGCCGTCTAGCCATTATTGACCTTTCTCCCGCTGGACACCAGCCAATGTCCAACGAAACAGGTACTATCTGGATTACCTTTAACGGAGAGATATACAATTTCCCTGAACTAAGAGTAGAACTGGAAAAAAGAGGACACCGTTTTCATTCTCGAACAGATACTGAGACTATTATCCACCTGTATGAAGACGAGGGAATAAACGCTCTACATCATCTGCGGGGGATGTTTGCTTTTGCTCTCTGGGATGCAGACCGCCAGCGGCTCCTGTTGGCCCGTGACCGGCTGGGACAAAAACCTCTTTACTATGGCGTATTCAACCATCGCCTGTATTTTGCCTCAGAGATCAAGGCCATTATCACCGCACCGGACATACCACGGCAGGTCAACTGGCAGGCCATAGATTACTATCTCACTTACCACTATATACCCGGGGCTCTCACCGCCTTTGAAGGCATTTACAAACTATTACCAGCGCATTATTTGCTCTGGGAAGACGGAGAGCTGACCCTTGGGCAATATTGGGAACTTTCATTCACGCCTAAGCTCTCTTTGGGTGAATTAGAGGCCAAAGAGCAATTGCTGGCCCTGTTACAAGAGGCTGTTCAGATAAGACTAATAAGCGATGTGCCCCTAGGAGCTTTCCTGAGCGGCGGTGTGGACTCCAGCACCGTGGTGGCACTGATGAGTCAGACTAGCAGTCATGTCCGTACCTTCTCCATTGGCTTCCACGAGATAGGGGTAAGCGAGCTTCCTTATGCCCGTCAGGTCGCTGAGCGCTTTGGCACCGAACATCAAGAGTTTATTGTAGAAGCCAAAGCTCTGGAAATATTACCCTACCTGATATGGCATTACGATGAACCTTTCGCCGACGCTTCCGCTATCCCCACCTACTACGTCTCACAAATGACCAGGCAAGCTGTTACCGTGGCCCTCAGCGGGGATGGAGGTGATGAATGTTTCGGTGGCTACCAACGGTATCATCCCCGCTATCATAGTTCTCCTTTTGACTGGATCCCGTTGTCCATTCGTCGTCCGCTATTAACTGGCATTAGCCATCTCTTTCCCAACCACATGAACCAACGCCATCTGACCTGGCGTCTCCGACACCACTTACAGGCCGCGGCCACCTTCCCTCTTGGCTGGTATATGCGCAGTGTGCGCCTATTTTCCACCGACCAAAAATCTCTCCTCTATAGTGAGATTATGAAAAAACGTGCTAAGGGAGTGGAGGCGGAGGCATGGTACAGGGAGATCTACTACAATGGGGCCAATTCACTGCCATCTATCGAGCGAGCAATGCGATCCGATCTTCTTACCTATCTTCCTGATGCAATGCTGGTGAAAGTGGATGTGGCTAGCATGGCTCATTCGTTAGAAGTGCGCTCCCCTTTCCTAGATCATAAAGTGGTGGAGTTTGCTGCCCGCTTGCCGTTGGCATACAAGGTGCGGGGTGGTACTGGAAAATATTTGCTGAAAAAGGCGATGGAACGCTACCTGCCACCGGAAATCCTTTACCGGCGTAAAAAGGGGTTTAGTATCCCTCTGGCCCGCTGGTTGCGGGAAGACATGCGCCGTTTTGCCGAAGAAGTATTGTTTAGTGGAGAGACCCTGCCTTATTTTGAGCCAGAATCTGTACACGCTATGTTCGTCGCCCATATGGAGGGGAAAGGAAATTACGCTGCTCATCTTTGGGCGATAATCAATCTGTACCTCTGGCACCATATGTTTATCAGTAGAAGCATCTCTCCACCAAGAGACACGTCCAGATGAACAAACCAGACATCCTCTGCTTCTCCTCCTCCGACTGGCACGGCGTGTGGGGTAGCCGTCAGCAGGTGATGCTCCGCTTTGCCCGACGAGGATACCGGGTGCTGTTCGTGGAACGACAGGCGGGGTTGGAGCATCTGTGGCGTTACCCAGACATGCGCCAGCGCAAGATGCGCCGCTGGAGAGAAGGCTTGCGTCAGGTGCAGGAGAACCTGTGGATCGTCAGCCTGCCCCCGCTGTTACCAGGACGATACTACTCGATAACTATCAACCGCATCAACCAGTGGCTGACAACTCGTTGGTCAAGGCCCTAC
Organism: Anaerolineae bacterium; assembly: GCA_029933115.1. Classification (GTDB taxonomy): domain Bacteria; phylum Chloroflexota; class Anaerolineae; order E26-bin7; family E26-bin7; genus E26-bin7. Next base: position 9,365 of record JAOZOT010000060.1, read on the forward strand.
CTGCGTAAACTGGAGCTCACCGCACCTATCCTCTGGCTTTATAACCCGGAGCAAGGCCCTCTGATCGGCCACTTCAACGAGCGGTTGAGCGTCTATCATTGCATTGATGAGTTCGCTGCCAACACCCAAGGCCGCAAGCGGCGCATCATCACCGCTCTGGAACAGGAAACCCTCCGCCAGGCGGACATTGTTTTCGCCAACTCCTTGCTTATTTATGAGAACAAACGCCCCTTCAACCCCCATACCTACCGCATCCCCAGCGGGGCTGATGTGGAGCACTTCGCCAGGGCTCTAGACCCAGCCACGCCGGTGCATCCTGCCATCGCTCGCTTGCCGCAGCCTCGCATTGGATACATTGGTCATATCAACGAGCGGCTGGACTATAAAGTTTTGGAGTACCTGGCCTGCCAACGACCTGATTGGTCGCTGGTCTTTGTCGGTGACACTTATCCCTGGACGATGGATGCTCACCTGCTACGCCAACTGCGAGCATTTCCTAACGTTCACTTTTTAGGCAGATACCCATTCTCTGAAATACCCACTCTAGTAAAGGGAATGGATATTTGCCTGCTTCCTTATGTGGATGACGAGCGCGGTCGCTACCGCAGCCCGCTCAAGCTCTACGAATACTTGGCCGCCGGCAAACCTGTTGTTAGCACCGACCACACGGAAGCGCGGGAACTGGGCGAAGTGGTCTACTTGGCCTCTACGCCAGAAACTTTCCTCAAGCGCGTTGCTCAAGCACTCGATCAAGATAGCCGAGAACGCCAGCGACAACGGGTTGCCGTCGCTCAACGGCACTCCTGGGAACGCCGTGTAGATGGCATGGAAAGAATCATCCGTGAAGCTCTGGAGTCATAGCCATGTGCGGCATCACCGGTAAACTTTACTTCGATTGCGCCCATCCTGTGGATGCAAAGCTCATCCGTCAGATGAATAGCATCCTGCGTCACCGTGGTCCCGACGACGAAGGCATTTGGACGAATGGCCCCATCGGCCTGGGGCACTGTCGCCTAGCTATTATTGACCTCTCTCCCACAGGCCATCAACCGATGTGTAACGAGGACGGTTCCATTTGGATCACCTTTAATGGTGAAATCTACAACCACCTGGACTTGCGAGCCGACTTGGAACGGCGTGGACATCATTACCGAGGTACATCCGACACCGAGACCATTATCCACCTCTACGAAGAATATGGGCGTGACTGTGTCAAGCGTCTACGCGGTATGTTCGCCTTCGCCCTCTGGGATAGCCAGCAATGGTGTCTACTCCTGGCCCGCGACCGCTTTGGACAAAAGCCGCTACTCTATGCCGAGACTGCCGAGGGGTTGACTTTTGCCTCTGAATTCAAAGCCCTTCTGCAAGACCCGGCCGTTTCTCGCGAGATTAACGAGATAGCACTGCACCACTACCTGACCTACGGCTACGTCCCAGCGCCATTGACCGCCTTTCGCCAGATTCGCAAACTACCCCCGGCTAGCATACTCTTTTGGAAAGATGGGCACATCTCCATCGAACGCTACTGGACATTGCGCTATACCCCCAAATTGGAGCTCGGCGAAGAGGAGCTCGCTGAGCGGCTTCTGACTCTCTTGCGCGAAGCAACCCGTATGCGGCTGATGAGCGAAGTGCCTTTGGGAGCCTTCCTCAGCGGTGGAATTGACTCCAGCGCCATCGTTGCTTTGATGGCCGAAGTGATGGACGAGCCAGTCAAGACCTTCTCCATCGGCTTTGATAACCAATCATTCAACGAGCTACACTATGCCCGTCAAGTCGCTGAGCGGTACGCCACCGACCATCACGAATTTATCGTTACTCCCGATGCACTAGCTGTATTACCTGAATTAGTCTGGGCTTACGGTGAACCTTACGCCGACTCCTCTGCCCTACCCGCTTATTACGTGGCTAAAATGACCCGCCCATACGTGACCGTGGCCTTAAATGGTGACGGCGGCGATGAGGCTTTTGCTGGCTATGATCGCTATCTGGCTGTCAAGCTGGCAGCATACTATGAACGGCTTCCCCTTTGGTTACGCCAGAAACTGGTAGCTCCATTGGCACGTCGCTTGCCCGAGGCTACCAGTCGCAAAGCCATCCTGCGTCGCTTCAAACATTTTGTCTTGGCGACCAACGCCTCTCCGGTGCGTCGCTACGCCCGTTGGCTCACGCTGATGAGCAACGAGGATAAATGTAATTTGTACACTCCCGAATGGCGTGCGCGGATGGCGGAATTGGATTCTCTGGAGCTTCTAGAGCAGGCCTTCTCGCTGGCCGACAGCACCGATTTTCTCAGCCGTATCTTGTCCGCCGATGTTCATACCTATCTCCCAGATGACTTGCTAGTCAAGATGGACATTGCTACCATGATCCACTCTCTGGAAACTCGATCTCCCTTCCTAGACCATCGCTTGGCCGAATTTGCAGCCCGTTTGCCTTCCCACTACAAACTGCGTGGGCGGACGGGTAAGTATATTCTCAGACATGCTCTGCGGAGTCATCTTCCCGATTCGATTTTACATCGAGATAAGCAAGGCTTCGCCGTTCCCATTGGACATTGGTTCCGATATGACCTGCGCCAGGTCGTCTATGATGTACTCCTTGATCCCAAGACACTGGCTCGTGGAATCCTAGATGGAGAGAAGATGCGAACTTTGCTCGACGAGCACGTGTCTGGCCGAGTTAATCACCGTCACAGAATCTGGGAGTTGTTGATGTTGGAACTATGGTTCCGCACCTACATAGACCGTCCACGCGCTGCGTTGGCCGGCCCGGCGAAAGGGATTTTGTAAGATTTGCCAAACCACTCCATACTTAACACTAAATCGGATATTGACTACGCTCATAAAGCCTTGGCTTGCCGTTTGCAGAACCGACGGCGGTTTGACTCCCGCCGTTGTTATTATATATTGCAAAACAGCACCAAAGCAGAAGGAGTGGAGACCATCCAAGTCCTCCACCTTATCACCGAATTGAATATCGGCGGTGCACAGAAATCTCTGGCCCGTCTCCTGGCCCACCTGGACCAGACGCGCTTTGCGCCCACCGTCGCCTGTCTCTATAACGGCGACGGGAGCGTGGCCGACGAGATCCGCGCCCTGGGCATCCCCGTCACCGAACTGGGCATGACCGCCCGGTGGCGGCTCGACGCTTTCTGCCGGCTCTACCGTCTGCTGCGCCGGGAACGCCCGATCATCCTGCACACCTGGATGTTTCACGCCAACCTCCCCGGTCGCGTGCTGGGCTGCCTGGCAGGTGTGCCCATAGTCATCAGCAGCGAGCGAACCATGGGGCAGGAAGGCCTCGTGCGCCGCCAGCTCAATCGGCTCACCGCTCCCCTCGCCGACCAGGTGGTCTGCGTCTCGCAGCGGGTAGCTGATTTCGCTGCTACAGTCATAGGTATCCCCTCGCAGAAACTGCTCGTCATTCCTAACGGCATTCGTCTAGAGGACTTTCAGCCTGGGAACAAAGCCGAGGTGCGAGCGACCATGGGAATTTCATTGACCGCAGCGGTCATCGGCACCGTGGGACGGCTCAGGCCGGTGAAAGGGGGGCAATACTTGATAAAAGCTTTCGCTCAGCTTATCCCTGGCTACCCGGAGGCGCTCCTGCTTGTAGTCGGCGATGGGCCGCAGAGGGCGCGATTAGAGTCGCTGGCCCAGCAGCTTGGGATAGCAAGGCGAGTGCGTTTTCTGGGCAATCGCTCCGATGTGCCGCGTCTGCTCCAGGCGATGGACATTTTTGCTTTGCCTTCCGAGTGGGAGGGAATGCCCAACGCCGTACTGGAGGCCATGGCCGCCGGTCTGCCCGTCGTCGCCACCGCCGTCGGTGGCACGCCGGAGGTGGTGGTGGATGGTGTCACCGGGCTGCTCGTCCCGCCGCGCGACCCCGAGGCTCTGGCCTTGGCCATCGTTCACCTATTGCAGGATCGCGACCTGCGGCG
>JAOZOT010000430.1 GCA_029933115.1 Anaerolineae bacterium
CTTCTGCCAATACTTCTGCCATCACATTCCCTCGTCATTCCACCGTTAGTCTCTCAGCGGCTCTTGACCATGATTGTACCACAGGTCTGTGGGGAAGGCAAGTGGTGGGGACAATTGACGGCCTGGAGACGATGTCTTCTCCAAGCCCAGTGCAGTATAACCGGAATCGAAGCACCCAAGGTGTAATTTATTGCAATAATATGCCATCTATGGCATAATATCGCCAAGCCCGCATGTAACCGTGGGTAGATTTTCAAATGGGATATATGAGAAAAACCCAAAAGTCAATTACTCGATAGTGATGAAAAGAGCAACTCTGGCCTTGGCGCTAATTCTGCTATTGCTGGCAAGCTGTATCGAGCCAGAGCAAGCCGCAGAGGACCGCCCCGCCCCCTACAAGCAATCTCTCCTCCCTGCCTTCCAGAGAGACATCGCTTCTCTGGGAGAGATCCCCCGCTACCATATTGCCGTCAGCCTCGACGCCGACGCTCTCACCTTGAATGGCCGCCAACAGGTGTCCTACACTAACGAGGAGGGCAGCAAGCTGGGCGAAATCTACTTCCGCCTCTACCCCAACCTGCCCCAGTTCGGCGGACAAATGGAAGTTCAAAGAGCAGCTATTGACGGGCGGGACACGCCCTTCTCCTACGAGGCCGGAAATACCGCCCTCAAACTGCCTCTAACACCCTCCCTCCTGCCCGACGAAAGCCTTCAGATAGAACTGGATTTCACCGTCCAGATTCCTCACGCCGCCGACGATGAGTCTCACCTGTTCGGCCTGAGTCAGGGCATCCTGAGCCTGCCCAACTTCTATCCCCTGCTGGCTGTCCACGAAGCTGCGGGCTGGCATCTGGACGTGGCCCCTGAGTTCAGCGACGCCGTTTTCAGTGAGGTAGCTCTTTACGAAGTGAGAATCACCGCCCCGCTGGATATGGTGGTCATCACCTCCGGCCTGGCCCTCGAGGCGCAACCGAACCCCGATAGCACCCAGACAGTGTATTGCGCAGGCGGGCCCATGCGCGACTTCAGCCTGATAATGAGCCGTGAATTCCAACTCGCCAGCACCACGGCCTACGGCACCACGGTCAACTCCTACTACCTGCCCTCAGACAAATCAGGGGGCCAGGCCGTCCTTCAACACGCTGCGGCAGCCTTGCGGGCCTACAGCGACGCTTTCGGCCCCTACCCCTTCGCCGAGTTCGACGTGGTCGAAGCGCCGCTGGGCAAGAAGGGCATGGAGTACCCAGGTCTGATCCTCATCGGGACCGACCTCTACCGCACCCGAGCCGAGGGGCGGGAGTTCCTGGTGGTGCACGAGGTGGGCCACCAGTGGTGGTACAGCATGGTGGGCAGTGACGCGGTCAACCACCCCTGGCTGGACGAGGGCCTGACTGAATACTCGACCTACTTCTACTATCTTATGATCCACAGCCGGGCCGCTGCCGACGAACTTGTGGAGAGGCGTTGGCTGATCCCCTATCAGGTGGCCGTTAACAAAGGGCTGGATGCTATCACCGATCAGCCCTCCGCAGCCTTCTCCGAGGAGAACTATGAGTACATCGTTTACGCCAAAGGAGCCCTCTTCTTCCACGCCCTCCACCAAACAGTAGGCGACCAGATCTACCAGGACATCATGCGGAATTATTTGCAGCAATACAGATACGGCATCGCGACGCCGGCCGATTTTCTGCGCCTGGCCGAGACAGTCTCAGGACAGGAACTGGACCCAATCTACCGGGAATGGGTCCTGACGGCCAGATGAGTCAGGTGCGACACACTCGGCAAGTACGTCGCACCCCCCACATTACGGAGAACACCATGACGAACAAAAAGCTCATAGCCTTGCTTGTGATCCTGCTGGTCCTCAGTTGTGGACCCGGCCCCACACCGACGCCGGCTACCGAGTCCACTTCCACGCCGACGCTGAAACCCGCCCCCAACCCAACCTCGGTCATCGCCCCCCAAGCGGCCTCGCCGCCATCGTCGGCGGTTGCACCTGCTCCGGCGGCCGATTGGAACGACCTCACTCTTTACCAGGCAGCCATGCTCCCGCAGTTCGCCGGTGACGTTGCCCAATTGGATGACCCCACCCAATACCACATTGACCTGAGCGTTGAGATGGAAACCCTGACCTTGACAGGCAGCCAGCGATTGCTTTACACCAATAATGAGGCAGTCGAGCTTGGCGAGATTTACTTCCGTCTCTTCCCAAACACCCCTGGCTATGGAGGCCGGCTGAGCGTCGAACGCATCCTCGTCAATGGGCAAGAGCCCGAGGTGAGTTATGAACTGAGCGACACAGCCATGAAGGTAGTTCTGGCGGAGCCTCTGGCTCCCGAAGCTCAAGTGGACATCCTCATTGACTTCAGAGTGATCGTTCCTGAGAGCAACCAGCACGGCTATGGAGCTTTCAATTACGAAAATGGGATCATGGCCCTGGCCGGTTTCTACCCTCTGGTGCCCGTCTACGACGACGAGGGCTGGAACGTAGAGTTGGCCCCCGATTATGGCGACGCAGTTTACAGCGACACCGCCCTCTACGACCTCCACCTCACCGTGCCCGCAGACATGGTAGTGGCCACTTCTGGCTCGACTGTTTCAGAAACGGCCAACGACGATGGCACCCGGACACTCCACTGCGTCAGCGGCCCCATGCGGGATTTTAACGTGATCATGAGCCGGGATTTCGTGGTGAAGAGCGCTACCGTGGGCCAAACCACCGTCAATTCATTTTATCTGCCCATGGATGAAGCTGCTGGCGAGCGAGTCCTGCAATACGCCAGCGACGCTCTGCGCACCTACAACGAGCGCTTTGGCCTTTACCCCTTCGTCGAATTTGACGCCGTTGAAACGCCCATCACCGCAGCCGGCATCGAGTATCCAGGGTTGATCGTCATCGCTCAGCGGTTCTACGAGGAAGGGCAAGAAGGCGGCTTCTTCGAGTTCGCCACTGCTCACGAAGTGGCCCACCAGTGGTGGTACAGTATGGTGGGCAGCGACCAAGTAGACGAGCCCTGGCTGGATGAAGCCCTGACCAACTACTCGACCTTCATCTACTTTGAGGACATCCACGGTCAACAGGAAGCCCAGTCTATCCTGGTCCATTACTTTGAAGGCGCTTACCGACGGCTCGTTGAAGAAGGACGCGACGCTATGGTCGCTCAGCCGGTGACCGCTTTCTCCAAAGAGGACTATGGTCCCATCGTTTACGGCAAAGGGCCCCTCTTCTTCCATGCCCTGCGCCAAGAGGTGGGCGAGGAGACCTACTTCGCCATCATGAAGGAATACCTGCGCCAGCACAAATACAAAATCGCCACCCCCGAAAGCTTCATGAGAGTGGCGGAATCGGTTTCAGGACGAGACCTCGATGCCATTTACAAGCAATGGATTCTGGGCACCAAAAAGCCGTGACCCCCTGTCCGGTGACAAATCACCCGACCTGCGCAGTTAGCCCCAGGGTTGCGCGGGGCTGCGGGAGGGTTGTTGCCCTTGCGCCTGCCCCAGGTCACCCTCCCGCAGGTTGCGAACCCTGCGGGA
>JAOZOT010000431.1 GCA_029933115.1 Anaerolineae bacterium
GCGAGCGTAGCTCTTCGCACTCGGTTACAATCCAGGCCCGGCATCACCTCCTCTCCTGTTCAGAGCGTGTCTGAAAATTCAGAGGGCGGCGCTCGTGGTAACGACTTCAGTCGTTTTTAGCCGCAGAGCACCGGTCGTTAGCGACTCAAGTCGCCACTACGAGCATTTTTCAGACACGCTGTCAGACCACCTTCTGAGCAAAAACGTCGCTCAGACCAGCCTGTTTCACCCGCTCTTGGATAACGTTCACGTCAGTAGTGTAAAGCCCCAGTTCTTTCATCCGCTCGAAGTAGACCGAGCCGGAGAAGGTGTACTTTTGCATCAACCCCTCCTCCGTCTGCATCTGTTCTCTCACGTAGGCGATGGCATCGCCCACGGCCAGGCCGGCAGGCAGTTCCAGCAGTGGCCTGCCCCTCGCGTAGCGCACGGCGTTGTGACCGGCCAGGGTGCCGGTGGCGATGGCCTCGGTGTGACCAACCAGCAACCCCGCCTTTTCTCCACCGCAAAACAGATTGTCCACCCCCTCGATCCTAAGAAAGTTGTCCCGGGGCGACATGGCCAGGTAGCGGATGGAATTGCCCTTGCCGCCAGCGTAGGGGTCTTCGTAACGGGCATTCTCCAGACCGGGGATGCTGCGTAGTTCGGCCAGCGGGTAAAAAGGCGTCATCAGCTTGATGTGCCCGGTGTCGAGCAAAACCAGGTTCTCAGCGTATTCTTTGAGGGCATACTGCTGACAGCTTTTGAGGGAAAGCATTTTCTTCTTTTGCTCGGCCATCTCTCTGGGCACCGGCACCACCGCTACCCCGGTGCGTTCCAACTCGGCCACGATGGCCCGGTCAATTGAGCCTTTGTGCAGCTTGCAGGAGCCGCTCATTGAGCCGTAGCCACCGTCGGGCCGGCGGCCCATTACTTCTTTCACGCCCGCCCTGGCCGCGATGCTGACCCGGCCACCGAAGGCCGGACAGCGGAGGATGCACATGGCGCAGCCGTTGCCATATTTGCGGCAGTTGCCCTGGGGGCCCAGGGTGCCTGTAGCCTCGACAAAGGCATCGCCCTCGAATACCTCGCCGGTCTCTGTCACCACCGCTTCGAGCCGGCGGCCACTCATCTTCACCTGAGTGGCCCGGGCCAGCGTCCAGATTTCAACGCCCTTCTCCAGCAGATAGCGACGCACCGCCGGCTCCATCAAGGCCACGTCGTACAGGCTGGCGTGCTTGTGGCCGGGGAATTCTATGTTCACGTGGCGAGATGCCTGGTCGGTCAATCGGAACAGGTCGCCACCACCCAGTGCGATCATCTCCTCGGCGGCGGTGAAGCGGCCATTGTTGCGCATGATGCCGCCCACCAGCCCGGTGCCCAACAGACAGTCTGTCTTCTCCAGCAGGACTACTTCTGCACCGGCTTTCTTCGCCGACAGGGCCGCCGCACAACCGGCCCACCCACCGCCAATAACTACTACTCTGGCCATTTCCTCCTCTTCCGTTTACCTGTGTCAGCGCGAATAGCTACGCACCCTCCCGCCGTACTGTTTATTTTGTACCATCGGCCACCACCCTCCACCACTTCTCTACCGGCGGCAACTCGGTCACCTCCGACTGGGTGATAACGTCAATAAAGGTCGGCTGCTCGCCGGCGAGGGCCTCGCGGAGGGCTGCTCTCACGTCCTGGGGATATTCCACCCTAACCCCCCGCAGCCCGAAACCACGGGCAATGGCCGCGTGATCGGTGTCGGAGGAAAAATCAACGCCATAATACTGACCCTCGTGATATAGCTTCTGGGAGACTTTGATCCAGCCGAAACAGCTATTGTTGAACTGGATGAGAGTCACGGGCAACCCCAACCGGCCCAGGGTTTCCAACTCATTGGATGACATCCCAAAACTGCCATCTCCCATCAAGCCGACCACCGTAGATTGAGGGGCAGCCAGCTTGGCCCCCAACACGGCGGGGATGGCGTAGCCCAGGCCACCGTACCCACGAGGGATGATCACCCGCCGCCCGGCCTGCGAACGAAAGTAGGCAGCCGTGAAAGGCGTGGGGGTGCCGGCGTCGGCGATGACGATGCTATCGGCGGGCAGGAGCTCGGCCAGTTCCTTGATCACCTGCTGGGGCTTGATGGGAGTGCACTCCATTCCCGCCTTCTCCTCAAAGTCTGCCCACCAGGTCACGATTTGATCGGCGATGCTCTCCAACGGAGCCCGCCTGGGGCGCGTTGATTTTTCCAGCCTCTCCCGCACAGCTTGCAGCAGGTCCGCCACGGCCAATTTGGCATCTCCTACCAGACCGACGGCGGTGGGGTAATTATTGCCGATTTCGATAGGGTCAACGTCCACGTGGATGATGGTCTTGCTCGTGGAGAGCGGAGGGAGAGTCCAATCTACTGTGGTCACCGAATCGGTCTTGCAGCCGATGTAGAGGATGAGGTCTGCGGATTCAAGGAGAGCGTTGCCGTAGGCGCGAGCACCGTTGCCGCCCACCACGCCCACGCTGAGGGGGTGAGCCTCAGAGATGCTGCCTTTGCCTGTGATAGAGGTGCCTACGGGAATATCCAAAGCCTCCGCCAGGGCCGTTATCTCCGGCCAGGCCTGCGAGGTCACCGCCCCGCCACCGGCCACGATGACCGGGCTTTCGGCCTGGAGCAGCAACTCCGCGGCCTTTTGCACTGCCGCCGGGTCGGGCCGGGTGCGGTAGGCCGGATAGGTGCGACACGCCTCTTCGGCGTGCAGCAGAGGAGCCTCTACCCCCTCGTCCAGGATGTCCATGGGCAGCGTGATTTGGACGGCGCCGGGGCGGCCACTGGTAGCCACGCGAAAGGCCTTGCGCATGATGTCGGGGATCCTGTCCGCTTGTTTCACCACAGTACACCATTTGGTGACGGGGGCAAAGAGGGCCTGCTGGTCCAGAGCCGTCAGGACGTTCCTCCCCTCCTCGGAGAGGGGAGTATCCGTGGTCAGGGCAATCAGAGGGATAGAGGAAGCGTTGGCCTCGGCTACCCCGGGAACCAGGTAGGTGGCCCCGGCGCCGCTGGGGCCCTCACACACCCCTGGGCGGAAGCTGATGCGGGCGTAGGCGTCGGCCATGAAGGAAGCCGACCTTTCATCGCGGGCCAGAACGTGCTCAATCTCCCCTTTGGCCTGGCGGAAAGCCTCGTAGAGCGCCAGACCGGTATCACCGGGCACGCCAAAGACGTACCTGACCCCATACTGCTTCAACATCTCGACTATGGCCTGACTAACTTTCAAGCGCATCCTCTCCCTCCTCCGACAAGTCTTGCAGGACGCTAAAGAGGTGGTCTCGCACGGCCTCTTCGGCCGCAAGGGGATCTCTCCTGCGCAGAGCCTCCAAGATCTTCCGGTGCTCTTTCACCGATTTGTTCAGACGACCGCTGATCTGGTCAGAGAGCAGGCGAAATCGCTGAAGGTGGTCATCCAGGTTGCGGATAATGGACTGCAACCTTTGGTTATCGGCCTTGTTGATAATCAAGTTGTGGAACCGCCGGCCATGCTCGGAGCAGAGCACTA
>JAOZOT010000061.1:0-9050 GCA_029933115.1 Anaerolineae bacterium
GACATCGTCCTCACCTCGCGGCCGGTGGGCAAGAACCAGCGGGTGCCCCTGGCCGGGGTGCCCTACCACGCCGTAGAAGGCTACATCGCCAAGCTGATTAACGCCGGCTACAAAGTGGCCATCTGCGAGCAGGTGAGCGACCAGCCGGTGAAAGGGCTGGTGCCCCGCGAGGTGGTGCGGGTGATCACCCCGGGCACGGTGGTCGAACCGACGCTCTTGGACGAGAAGCGCAACAATTATCTGGTCGCCCTGGTGGTGGAAGGCAACAAAGCCGGCATCGCCTATGTGGACATAACCACCGGTGAATTCGCCACCACCCAAATCTCCGACGACGATGTCTGGCAGGCAGTGGAGCAAGAATTAGAACGCTTGCAACCGGCAGAAGTACTCATAGGGGATGAGGGGCAAGGGACACCATCCCCTACTTCCTATCCCCTATCCCTTATCCCTTGTCCCTTATCCTTTTACGACGATTGGCGTTTCGAGTTGGGCAATGCCCGCCAGGCCCTTCTGGACCACTTTGGGGTAGCGTCGTTGGCCGGCTTCGGCTGTGAGGGACTACCTCTGGCGGTGCGGGCTGCCGGGGCCATCGTCCAGTATCTGCAAGAGACCCAGAAGGCCGCCCTGAACCACCTGAGAAACCTGTCAACCTATTCCACTGCCGCTTTCATGAATCTGGACGCGGCCACCCGCCGCAACCTGGAACTGCTCCAGACCATCCGCACCGGCTCGGTCAAAGGCTCTCTGCTGGGGGTGCTGGATGCCACCGTGACCGCTATGGGAGGGCGGTTGCTCCGTCAGTGGCTCAATCAGCCCCTGCTCGACCGCCATCAGTTGGAGAGGCGCCTGGATGCAGTGGAGGCTTTCTACCACGACACCCCCGCTCGAACCGAAGTCAGAGCCCTGCTCAAAGGACTGGCCGACCTGGAGCGTTTGACCAACCGCGTGGTCCAGCGCATCGCCGGGCCGCGAGACCTGCTGGGGATACGTAAGAGCCTGGAGGTAGTGCCCCGGTTGAAAGAGGTGATGGAAGGAATGGAGGACAAGACTCTCCTGTCTCACATCCCTTACCCTCTCGACCCCTGCTCTGAGGTAGCGGCTTTGATCGAGCAGGCCATTGCCGACGATGCCCCGGCCACTTTGACCACCGGCGGGGTCATCCGTCCCGGGTTCTCGGCTGAACTGGACAACGTGGTCACGGCCTCGCGCGATGCCAAGCGTTGGGTGGCCAACCTGGAGGCCACCGAGCGGAAGCGCACAGGTATCAAATCCCTCAAAGTAGGTTACAACAAAGTCTTCGGCTATTACATTGAAGTCACCAAAGCCAACCTGGACGCCGTGCCCAAGGAATACATCCGCAAGCAGACGCTGGTCAACGCCGAGCGATTCATCACCCCCGAGCTCAAGGAGTACGAATCCCTTATCCTCAACGCCCAGGAGCGCATCCTGGATCTGGAATCCACCATCTTCCGCCAGGTATGCGAGCAGGTGGGAGCCTTCGCCGAGCGCCTGCTGAGCGCTGCCCGGGCTCTGGCTCACCTGGATGTCTACGCGGCTCTGGCCGAAGTGGCCCTGCGCCACAACTACGTCCGCCCGGTCCTGACCGAGGGAGAAGAGATTGAAATTGTGGCGGGCCGTCATCCCGTGGTGGAACTGACTCAACGCGACGAACCCTTCGTGCCCAACGATGTACACCTCTCACCTGAGGAGACCATATTGGTTATCACCGGCCCGAATATGTCCGGGAAATCCACGTTCTTACGTCAAGTGGCGCTGATCGTGCTGATGGCCCAGATCGGCTCTTTCGTCCCGGCCGACGAGGCCAGGATCGGGCTGGTGGACCGCATCTTCACCCGCATCGGCGCCCAGGACGAAATCAGCGCCGGCCAGAGCACCTTCATGGTGGAGATGGTGGAGACGGCCAATATCCTCAACCACGCCAGCGCTCGCAGCCTGCTCATCCTTGACGAGATTGGCCGTGGAACCAGCACTTACGACGGCATCTCTATCGCCTGGGCCGTCGTCGAGTACATCCACAACCATCCCCGCCTGCGGGCCAAAACCCTCTTCGCTACCCATTACCACGAACTGACCGAATTGGCCGAAATTTTGCCCCATGTGCGCAACTACAACGTGGCTGTGACAGAAGAAGGCGACAAAGTCATCTTCCAGCACAAGATCATCCCCGGAAGCGCCGATCGCTCTTATGGAATTCATGTGGCCCAGTTGGCCGGTATCCCAAAGGCAGTCATCAACCGGGCCACAGAGATTCTGAGCGAGTTGGAAGATCATTACGACTGGCGGGAACGGCGGCAACGGGTCAAAGAAGTGGCTGTGCAACAATTGCCCCTGTTCAGTGCAGAGCCGCATCCGGTGGTGGAGGAGATCCGACAATTGAAGATTGATGAGATGTCGCCGCTGGAGGCGATAAGCAAATTATATCAACTGCAGCGGAAGGTGGTTGAAGAATGACAACAAGCCGCGGCCGTGGTGTTAGCCAGGCTCAAAGTAGAATGATACCTGACAGAGAGGAGGGTTCTAGATGACAAAGGTTTTGTATGTCGAAGACCATGAAGCCCAGCGTGATATTATGGTGCAGATGCTGGAGCTATATGGGTATGAGGTTGATGTGGCCTGCAATGGAGAGGAGGGGGTGCAGAAGGCCCAAGAGTGGCACCCTGATGTTGTATTGATGGACATACGTATGCCTGGGCGGATAGACGGCCTCGTAGCCATCCGCCAGTTGCGCAATAGCCCTGATACGGCGGATATTCCCATCATCGTCATCTCGGCCTGGGGCAGCGCCAAGCACAAAGAGCGGGCTCTGAGGGCCGGTGCAGACGCCCATTTCACCAAGCCGGTGACTATGGATGAGCTCATTGCAGCTATCAATCGTCACTTGAAGTAGGAGATCTTCCTGGAGTTGGGTGTCACTCCTTTTGTTAACCTTCCCGAAAGCTGCAAGTGCGCCTGGAGGCTTTCAGGAAGGTTTTCCAAATGCTCGTTTGGGATTTGGTGTCCATGCCGGATATGAGCCGAGGGAAAAGCTTGGAAGCGAAGCAGAGTGCACCCCCGAATTGGGCCGGGGAAAAAGGTTTAGGGAGCATGGGCGAGCCAGCTAATATCTGGTCAGGACGTTTGAGCAGCCTTCGTTTGGAGATGGAATCTCCTTCCATCTGGTTGGGCTCGGCTTGGGCTGCTTTGTGTGGGGCAATTGCCTCAGGACAGATGGGGTTGGAGGTGCATTCTCTTCTCCTGCTGCTGTTGGTGCTTTTCCTGGTTGATCCAGTTCTGGGTGGCATCTGGAGATTGGTCGTATACACCGATTGGTCTGCCCCTTTCGCCAGAGGGCATCTGTCAGGAGACGAGATTCACATAAAATCGCTGCCTTACACCTCTCCGGGTTCTCCCGGCTATCGCGCTTCTCGCTGGCTGGCGGGGGTCCTGAGTTGGTGGCGTAGGGATTTCAGACCCCAAGTAGGCGCAGAATTTCTCAGTCTGCTCCTCACCCTGATTGTGGCCATAGTGTTGGCCTCTCTTCTGGGGCGTCTGGTCACTCTTCTGACCTTGGTGGCATTAGTTTTGGTGGCCGTAGTCCTCTTGTCCTCCCGTCGCTATAGGGTGATTGGCTTGTCATTGAGAGCGGTCTTGGAGTTAGGGCTTCCCTGGCTGGTGGGTCATTTAACTTTTGGCCCTCTCCACTGGAAATCGGTTGCTTTTGCTTTTGCCTACACTGTAGCTTATTTTGCCTGCTTTGCCTTATTGGATGGCAGGCAAAAGGCGGCGGCACGCTTGCTGAACGGTTCACAGATCGTGGCCGTGACTTTGCTGCTTGTGGTGAGAGAGCCCATCTTGGCGGGCGTCGCGGGCCTGTTGTTGCTGCCTCAACTGCTCTTGCAACCTTTTCTCTGGCCAGGCGGAGCGGAGCAGTGGTACTTGCAGCGCAGCCAGCCCTGGCTGATGGCTGGGATGTTGACCGTAGCCCTGGCTGTAGGGGTGTGAGAGAGGGTCAGACTGCTACGGATTTTGGACGGTTACGTCAGGTTGGTTATAGGAGACACGGTGCTTTCGCAGTGGGTCGGGAGGTGGAGTTGAGGGGGTATCCCTCAAGCTCCCCAGGCTTCGCTGCGCAAGCCCACACGGTGCAGGGTCAAAGAGCTCCTGCACCCTCTGAAGAGGCGGAGGTACGTATCTTGAAAATCGTCAGATTTGTGCAGGGGAATGCATCTGGCTACGGGTTGGTTGAGGGAAACCTGATTTACGCTTTGGAGGGTGATCCATACGGCGACTTTGGACCGGGGATAAGGGTAGGCAGGTTGGGCCGGGTGAGGCTGGGTCCTCCTTGTCAGCCGACGAAAATTGTGGCCCTGGGGCTCAATTACGCCGATCACGCTGCCGAATCTGGTTTGCCTCTCCCCGAACAGCCGATTATTTTCCTCAAGCCGCCTACGGCGGTGATCGGCCACCTGGACCAGATCATTTATCCGGCCATGTCGCAGCAAGTTGACTACGAAGCCGAGTTGGCTGTGGTCATCGGCAGGCGGGCCAGAAACGTTCCATCACACGAGGCACGCCGCTACGTTTTGGGTTATACCTGCGGCAACGACGTTACAGCTCGTGATTTGCAGCAAAAAGATGGTCAGTGGACACGCAGCAAAAGCTTTGACACCTTTTGTCCTCTGGGGCCCTGGATTGTCACCGACTTGAATCCGTCCAGGCTGGCTATAACTTGCCGCGTCAACGGTCAGGTGCGACAGGCTGGTAACACAGCCGATATGGTTTTCAAGGTCTGGGATCTGATTAGCTTTATCTCTCGGGTGATGACTTTGGAGCCAGGGGATGTGATCATGACCGGCACGCCGGCCGGCGTGGGGCCGCTCTCGCCAGGCGATGTGGTGGAAGTAGAGATCGAGGGTATCGGGACGCTGAAAAATAAAGTCGTCGGTGATACAGGTGAATCTTTTTCCCGACACTGAGGGCAAATGCCGGTCTCTGCTGGGCAGGGCTTTCCTAAAGTGGCGGTCATAGATGCGACGCACCTCGTCCAAGGGTGCGTCGTACCTCAAGTTTGGCAGAAGCCCTGCTCTGTTGGAGGTGAAAGATGCCCAGTCCTTTTCCAGGCAAAGATTAAACCGGGCACCGGCATTTTTGCTCGTAGTGACGGCTTTAGCCGTTCAGAATGGTGAAAAGCGACTGAAGTCGCCACTACGAACCACTACATCTTGGGGTTATATGCAGCTTCTTTGCAAGATATGGTGGTATTCAAAATTCGCCAGACTCCAGGATTAAAGTGCCGCTCAGAGGGTCCGGGAGAGGTATCGTTTATGGCCGTTATCGCTGAAACTCTGCGCAGGTTGCCGTTCTTCTCTGATCTCAGCGAGGATGAATTGGCCGAGGTCGCCTCCCATGTTCAGGAGCGCACTTTTCGCCGCGGTGAGGTGATCTTACTGGAAGGTGATGCGCCCTGCGCAGTGTATTTCGTTGTTCATGGGCAGGTGCGCATTTACCGCCTCTCACCGGAGGGACGTGAGCAGGTGCTGAAGCGGCTGGGGCCCGGTGACGCTTTCAATTTTGTGCCGGTTTTAGACGGCGGCCCCAATCCTTCCAGTGCTATGGCCTGGACCGATGTGACTGTATATGCTATTGAGCGTGATAACTTTGTGCGGATGGTGCGGGAACATCCGGCGTTGACCATGGCTATCCTGGCAGACTTTGCGGCCAAGCTCCGCCACACGACGGCTTTGGTCGAGGACCTCTCTCTGCGCACAGTTGGAGCGCGGCTGGCCAAGCTGCTTTTGACTCAGGCTGCTGAAAAGGAGGTGACTCCCCGGCGCGTGACCCAGCGGGAGATGGCGGCCCAACTAGGCACTGTGCGCGAGGTGGTAGGGCGTGCCCTGGCTGAATTGGAGCGGGAGGGGTTAATCCGCATGGAGCGCCACCGCATCGTCGTCGTGGACCGCCTTGGTCTTGAGGCTAGAGCAATGCTCTAGTCGCTGCCATTGCCAGAACCAGTACCTCGCTCATCTCGCAGAGGGCTCCATAAGTATCGCCTGTCAGTCCGCCCAGGACTTTTGTAAGGGCCCGGCCAAGTAAAGTGGCTGTCAGCCAGAGACAAACCAGGATGGCCAACCCCCAGAGTTGGAGGAAGAAAGCCGCAGCCAGGGCTTGTCCTGTAGCCAAAGCAAGCTCCCACAGCCCGCTGTGGTCTTTGAAAATGCTGCCCGTTCCCCCTGGTCGAGCTGAGGGGAAAGCCCAGATGGCGTAGACCATAACCCAGCGTGCCAGTGCAGGAGCCAGCAAAAGTCCTGGCCCACGCCAGGGCGAGCCCAGCTCGTTGACGAAGGCCAACTTTAGGATCAGCAGGCAGAGGATAGCTACCCCCCCGAAGGTTCCCAGACGGCTGTCTTTCATGATTGCCAGCCGTTCCTCTCGGCTGTGGCCGCCGCGCAGACCATCAACAGTGTCGGCCAAGCCGTCCAAATGCAACCCCCCGGTCAGGAAGGCCCACAGCACTATCAGCACTGCACTGACCGGCAGGCGTGACCAGATCTTCCCCAGCAGTGTGTCAGCCAGGACAAGGATGGACCCCAGAAGTATCCCCACCAAAGGGAAATAGGCCGTGGAACGGCCTATTTCCTCCTGTGATGCATCTCTGGCTGGCAGCGGTATGAAGGTCAAGAAGCGCACCGCCTCCAGAAAGCTCATCGTCTACCCCACAGCTTCAGATACGCCGGCGTCGGCGAAGGTGGCCATCTCATTAAGGACCTTGACCGCCGCTTCGACCAGGAAGATGCCCAAGGCTGCCCCTGTGCCTTCCCCCAGACGCAGGTTGAGGTTGAGCAAAGGGGTGAGCCCCAGTCGCTTCAGCACCAGGCGATGTCCCAATTCCACCGAGAGATGAGCGGCGATGAGGTAGTCTTTGACCTGGGGGGCGAGTTCGGCGGCGATGAGAGCCCCCGCCCCAGAGATAAAGCCGTCAATGACCACAGGCAGGTGGTGGGCTGCTGCTCCAAGGACGACCCCGGCGATGCCGCCGATCTCCAGGCCCCCCACCTTGGCCAGTACGTCCAACGGATCGGCCGGATTGGGGCGATTGACGGCCAGGGCTCGTTCGATGGTCTCGACTTTGTGGGCCAATTGCTCGTCGCCGATCCCCGTACCGCGCCCGGTCACATCGGCCACGGGAGCCCCCGTGAGGGCGGCGACGACGGCGCTGGAGGGCGTGGTGTTGCCAATGCCCATATCACCCGTGCCCACGATGTCCATCCCCCGTCTCAATTCTGACTCCACTATTTCAATTCCGGCCTCAATGGCCTGGATGGCTTCCTCACGGCTCATGGCCGGCCCCTGGGCCATGTTCTTCGTCCCGTAGGCCACTTTTTTGTTCAATAATTTGGGATGGGGCTCAAGCTCGGTGGCCACGCCCATGTCCACTACCACTACCCTGGCTCCCACGTGGCGGGCCAATACGTTGATCCCCGCTCCTCCCCGCAAAAAGTTGTAGACCATTTGGGCTGTGACTTCTTGAGGGAAGAGGCTCACCCCTTCAGTGGCCACGCCGTGGTCGCCGGCCATAGTGACGATCACCTTGTCTTGGATCCTCGGTTGAGCTAGGCCCGTGATGCCGGCCACTTTGACCGACAGTTCTTCCAGAAGGCCAAGGCTGCCTTGTGGTTTGGTGAGATTATCCTGGCGGGCCTGAGCCTGGCGCATGGCTCCTTCGTTGAGGGGCTCGATGCCCCTGATGGTGCTCTGTAGTTTATCCATAGGGCCTCCCCCGGATGGACTCCAGCCACTGCTGCCCTCCCTCTTTCACCCCGGCTACCGCCAGTGCCTTGGCCACGTCCACAGCGATGAAGGGTAGAACCCCCAGCTTCCAGGCCTGGATCAGGCAGGATGAGGGCGCCAGATGGTTGACCATTCTCAGCCACGCGGCGAGCCAGAGCGCGCCGCAGAGATAGATGACGGCCACGCCGCCGAGAGACGCCAGAAAGGTTGCTGTTTTCGTGGAAGCGCGCATCTTTGTCGCCAGTTCTCCGACCACAAAGGCGGCGACGACAAAGCCCAGGAGGTACCCTCCCGTCGGCCCGAAAAGGTAGGCCAGGCCGGCGCCTCCTTTGGCGAAAACGGGCAGGCCCGCCAGCCCTGCAGCCAGGTATTCTGCCTGGCTCAATGCTCCCCGTTTGCTGCCCAGGAGGAGACCGGCCAGGAGAGGGAAGAGCACCTGCAACGTCACCGGCACAGGGGTAAAGGGAAGGGGAATGACCACCCGTGCTCCCAGGGCGGTCAGGGCAGCGAAGAGGGTGATTAACGCCAGTTCCCTGAGAAGGGTCGCTCCTCTCGCTTTTGCGCTAGCACTTATTCCTTGCATCCTCGTTGCATCCTCCTTTAATTTTCTGTGGTATGCCAGCCCACATCACGTAGACCTCGTCTGCTTCGCGGGCGATGCATTGATTGGCCAGGCCGGCCAGGTCTCGGAACACGCGCCCTGTTTTGAAGGTTGGCACGACTCCCTGGCCCACCTCGTTGGACACCACGATGACTGTGGCTTTGGCTCCTTTGGCTGCCCGAACTAGCTCCTCAACTCGTTCCAGGATCGCTTTCTCCAACTCGGCCATACTTTCAGTGGGTTCCTCCAGTGGTCCTCTTTCCGCCAGCCAGTTGGTGATGAGGATGGTCAGGCAGTCCACAATCATCACGGTGTATTCTTCTCCCGCCCTCTGAATCGCCTGGGCGACTTTTGTTGGCGCTTCAATGGTTGCCCACTCAGGGGGGCGAGAGCGCCGGTGCTGCTCGACGCGAGCTCGCATCTCGTCGTCGCAAGCGACTCCTGTAGCCACATAGGCCACCCGGCCGGCATCTGCGGTGAGCCTTTTGGCCAGTTTTTGGGCGTAGGCGCTTTTGCCACTGCGCGCGCCACCGAGAACCAGGATCAACTTGCCCATCAGAAAGCACGCTCCGGGTATTCTGCTACGCCTCTTCTGCCTGCTCGGCCAGCCCATCGCCGTCAGGAGGAGGGTAGCGTGAAATGAAAGCGATGATGTCTACAT
>JAOZOT010000061.1:9150-13241 GCA_029933115.1 Anaerolineae bacterium
ACCGGACATTTTAGTCGCCCAATCTCAGCATGGCTGTGAAAGCCTCCGGCGGCACCTCCACGTTGCCGATGCGGGCCAGGCGCTTTTTGCCTTCTTTCTGGCGCTGCAAGAGCTTGCGTTTGCGAGTAACGTCACCGCCGTAGCATTTCGCCAGGACGTTCTTGCGCAGCGCTTTGACCGTCTCGCGAGCAATGACTCTCTTGCCGATAGCCGCCTGGATGGGCACCGGGAAAAGCTGGCGGGGGATGAGTTCCTTCATCTTCTTCACCAGAGCATCGCCCTTCTCGTAGGCCTGATCCCGATGGACAATGATGGAGAGGGCGTCTACGGGCTGTTTGTTGACCAGAATATCCATCTTGACCAGGTCACCGGGCCGATATTCGTCGAAGGTGTAATCCAGGGAGGCGTAGCCCCGCGTGCGAGATTTCAATTGATTGTAGAAGCCGACGATCAGTTCCGAGAGAGGCAGCCGGTAGTGCAGAAGCACCCGCTGCTCGTCCAGGTACTCTATAGGCCCCACCTCTCCCCGCCGCCGGGTCACCAACTCCATGACCGGCCCGATGTACTCGGCCGGAGCCCAGATCTGGACCTTCATCCAGGGTTCTAGAATCTGGTCAATCTCTCCCTCTGGCGGGAGATCGGCCGGGCTGTCCACGATCACCATTTCTCCGTTCCGCTTGAGCACGTGATATTCGACGCTGGGGGCCGTGGCCAGAAGGTCCAAGTTGTACTCTCGTTCCAGCCGCTCACGGACGATCTCCATGTGGAAGAGTCCCAGAAACCCGCAGCGGAAGCCGAATTTCAAAGCCTGCGATGTTTCAGGCTCGTAGACCAGCGAGGCGTCGTTGAGTTGCAGCTTTTCCAGGGCATCCTTCAGCAGCCTGTAGTCCTCGCCCTCAATGGGGTAAAAGCCGGCGAAGACCATCGGTTTGGCCGGACGGTAGCCGGGCAGAGGAGTTTCGGCCGGATCCTCGGCCAGGGTGATGGTGTCGCCCACCGAGCAATCGCGCACGTTCTTGAGGCCGGTGGCCACGTAACCCACTTCGCCGGTATCGAGCCTGCCGACGGGCTCCATAGCCGGCCTGAAGACGCCAATCTCCATAGGCTCGAACTGCTTGCCGCCGGCCATCAGAAGCAGATGTCGCCCCACAGTCACCTGCCCGTCCACCACCCGCACATAGGCCACTACCCCTTTGTAGGGATCGTAGTGGGAATCGAAGACCAGGGCTCTCAGGGGTTGTTGCTCTTTTCCGCCAGGGGGCGGGATGCGTTCGATCAACGCTTCCAGAAGTTCCTCGACGCCGATGCCTTCTTTGGCCGAGACCCGCAGGACTTGATCGGCGGGGATGCCGATCAGATCGTCGAGTTCTTGGGCTACCTCGTCGGGGCGGGCGCGGGCCAGGTCAATCTTGTTGACCACAGCCACGATGTCCAGGTCATGGTCCAGAGCCATGTAGAGGTTGGCGATGGTTTGCGCTTCGATGCCCTGGGAGGCGTCCACCACCAGGACTGCCCCCTCGCAGGCAGCCAGCGAGCGCGACACCTCGTAGGCAAAATCCACGTGGCCTGGAGTATCAATGAGGTTCAACTCGTATTCTTCCCCGTCCTTGGCCCGGTACATCATGCGCACCGGCGAGGCCTTGATAGTCACGCCGCGCTCTCGTTCCAGGTCCATACTGTCCAGGACCTGCTCCGTCATCTCCCGCGGACTGATGGTGCCTGTATGCTCCAGCAGACGGTCGGCCAGGGTGGATTTGCCATGATCTATGTGGGCGATAATACAGAAATTGCGGATGTGCTTTTGATCCATCTCATTTGATTGTGAAGGACTCGACTGCTCGCTCGCCTTTCTTTGCCCCCGCCCCGACCAGGAAGGCTCGCACCTGTCCCATCCGCCAGGCGATGATCAGGCCGATGATGAAGTAGGCGAAGAAGCCGCAGAAAAGGCCGATGGCGTACCAACTGAAGAGGCCCTGTATGGGGAACAGGTCCAGGACAGCCACCCCGCCGATGGCACCAACGACGGCCGCCAGGTCTGTGATGGCGTGAGTGGCTTTGTGACGCATGGTGAAGTATAGAAACCAGCCGATGACGGCTCCAAAACACCAGGCTCCGAACTGATTGATGCTCATAAGATTTAGCCTCCTTTCGATTAGTGGGGCTCATCTCTCGCCTGCGGTCAACCGCTACCCAGCGGTATCAATTATATCATCTCTCCCAAGGCAAGTCAATCGCTTCCTTGGGGTTGGGTATATCCCAGAACTGTCGGTAACTTTCAGGCGACCCCCCTGCGGGCAGTGACCTTCCCGCAGGGTTCGCAACCTGCGGGAGGGGGTATGCTGCTCTCCGACGCTTTTGGGACATACCCCTTGGGGTTGGGAGGCTCTGTTGGATGGGGAGGGATGCCAGGGGAGGAGGCAAATCACGGGTCAGTGTCGTCAGATGATGAAGGAGGGTGTCCCAGACCTGGCCGGAAACCTCTCGGGTTTTAATGACGTTGGATCACGAGGGCGGGTCTGCCTGTAAGTGTGGGTAGGGGGTCAAATGAGACATGGTTCCACGGAGAGGGAAAGAGGATGGTTTTGGGCGGCGTAGCCGCCCAAAACCATAACTCCCATGCTCTCAGGGGGCAATCTGTGTAACCACGGTTGAATTACGAACCCTGGAATATTGTGTATTGGCTGTCCTTGATTATTTCTTCGCTTGTCCCATCCTCGTATTCCAGGACGAGGCTGGCGATGCCGATAGGACCACCTTTGGGATACACAATGTCCTGGTGCACGATGTGGCTGGGATCGCTGAAATCAGCGACGCCCACGGTTCCTCCGATATGGTCGCTGCGGCCATAGGCCCAGTGCAGGCCCAGCACCTTTTCATCCTCCAGAATGGTCCCGGAAATGACCGCCTTGTCGTTGCAGCCCAAGCCCAACTCGGCAATGTTGCGGCGTGCCTGGTCTGTGGCGAAATAGTCCCGCTTCTGAGCTGCCTGGGGGCCGTCGCCGATTACTTCCACAATGCGGTTCTCTTCCACTCTGAACAAGACCAACTCGTCGTCGTACATGACGGGGATCGTGCCTTCTGTTTTGCTGGGCTGGCCTTCTAGTTCTCCCTCGTAGGGAGCGATGCAGGCCTCGCCGCTGGGCAGGTTGATGAAGCGTATACCCTTCTTGTCGGCGTGCAGTTGCCCGTCATCGGCCTCGGCCTTGCGATTTCGCAGGTCGAAATACATCTGGTGTCCCGTGGAGAATTCTACCTTCGCGCCCACTGCCCGGTCTAGTTTGTCGGCCAGGATGTGGCTTTTGCGAGCTACTTCGCTATAATCCGCAGCCAGGGCTGTTTGTTCCATGCTTTTCATCACCCCGGGCATACTGGCCACCCGCAGGTTGGGCAGTTTTTGGAGGAAGTCAATCAGCGGGGCAGTGGCCGAGTATTCGGTGAGAGCGACGACGATGTTTGTATCGGACAAGATGTCCTCCAAGCGGACTGGCCGACCGTCCATCTCTCCCTCCAGGGGCAGGGGGGCGCTGTGGGCGCCGGTGGCTGCGTAGGTGAGGAGAGGATGTACGCTGAACCCCAGTTTGCTCCCCAGTTGCCGGAAGGCCGAATGCCACTCCACGGCCATCTTTCGCCGATCTGCCCAAATTTCGTTATCGGTCCACTCTCCGTGGGGCAGGTCGCTCATGATCAGCACCTTTTCTCCTGGTTGGGGCGCGAATACGTCCACCAACAACTTTTCCAGATCAAAGCTCTGTGCCATATTTCCTCCTCTGCATTTACTTGACCGGCGCATATTCCCCGGTGTAGTCAAGCTTATCAAGAATGTGCTTCCAGCAGCCAAAGCCCATCGGGCTCTTGAACCAGTTCGCCGGCGCCGTTGCGCCAAAGACGGCTACCTTCTGACCTACCTTGGTATCTGCGTTCGTCAAAGGTTCCAGCGGATCAAGATTGACGACCATGATCAGATCCGGGATGGTACCTATAACTTTACCTGTCTCATCACGTATCAGGATGTTCTCGTTCTTGAAGCTGATAGCCACAGATTGGCCTGCGTAGGCGCCCGTTCCCTCAATCGTGGTGATACCGAAATCAAA
>JAOZOT010000432.1 GCA_029933115.1 Anaerolineae bacterium
TGACACATCTTCCACGAAGCGATAGCAAGCCACGTGGTGCTCCTCACCGACGCGCACCAGAGGCGGTGGGCTCTGACGGCAGATCTCCATAGCCAAAGGGCAACGAGGCTCAAAAGGGCAACCGGGGAAGACGACCAAGCCACTGGGCACAGAGCCACTGATGGCCTGCAAAGGCCGACCATGACTGCCCGGCCGGGGAATGGCCGCCAGCAAGCCCCGGGTGTAAGGATGTTTCATCTCCTTGAAAACATCCCGTGTGCGGCCTTTTTCCACCACGTGGCCCACGTACAACACCGCCACCCGGTCGCAGGTCTCGGCCACCACCCCCAGGTTGTGAGTGATGAGGAGGATAGAAAGCCCCCGGCTCTCTTTCAACTGCGTGAGAAGAGTCAAAATCTGAGCTTGAATAGTCACGTCCAGGGCGGTAGTCGGCTCATCGGCGATGAGCAGACTGGCATTGGAAGCCAGGGCCAGGGCGATCATCACCCGTTGCTGCATCCCTCCACTCAACTCGTGGGGATAGGCCCGCACAATCTGTGGCGGGTCTGGCAGGCCCACAGCCTCCAGCATCTCCAGAGTCCGCTGACGAGCAACCTTGCGCGTCACCGGCTGGTGCTGGCGGATCACCATCTCGATCTGCTCTCCCACAGTAAAGACAGGGTTGAGAGAAGCAGCCGGGTCCTGAAAGATCATGGAGATGCGCGCGCCACGGATATCTTGCATCTCCTGCTCGCTCAGAGCCAGAATATCCTGGCCGTCAAAGATGATTCGGCCAGCCACGATCTCGCCCGGAGGTGGAACCAGACGGAGAAGCGAGAGGCCGGTCACCGTCTTGCCGCAGCCGGTCTCGCCCACCAGGCCAAAGATCTCGCCGCGCTTGATGTCCAGGCTGACGCCGTTGACAGCGTGCACCTGACCAGCGTAGGTGCGAAAGCGGACGTGCAGATTCTCAATAGAAACCAAGACCTCGTTCACTCAAGCGGCCCTCCGAGAACGGGGATCGGCCACATCGCGGATCGTATCGCCCAGCAGGTTGAAAGCCAGAGTGACCAGGAAGATGGCCAGGCCCGGGAATGCCCCGTACCAGGGCTGGTTCATGATGTAGATACGGCCATTGCTGACCATCTGCCCCCAGTCGGGAGTGGGGGGCTGCGCCCCCAGGCCGATGAAACTCATCGCCGCCCCGGTGAGGATGGCCGAGCCGATATCCATAGTACCTTGCACCATCACCGGCGTCACGACGTTGGGCAGGATGTGCCGGAAGATGATGGTCACTCTGTTCACCCCCATACCCCGTGCGGCCTCGATAAAGGAGCGTTCGCGCAGAGAGACCGTCTGCGCCCGCACCAGGCGGGTGTACCAGGGCCACCAGGTGAGAGCGATGGCAATCATGGCGTTGGTAAAGCTGGGGCCCAGAGCGGCGGCGATGGCAATGGCCAGCAGCAAAGGCGGAAAGGACAACCACATGTCGGTGATGCGCATGATAACCTCGTCCAGCCATCGTCCAGAGTAGCCGGCGATGGCGCCCAGAGGTGTGCCAATGGCTACGGCAATAATCACCACCAGAAAACCGATGCCGAGGGAGCTACGGCCACCGAAGAGGACGCGGGCCAGGACATCGCGCCCCAGGTAGTCGGTGCCAAAAGGGTGTTCGCGGCTAGGTGGCAGGAACTTGTTGGTCAGGTTGGGAGCGCCCCGTCCTTCCTCCGGGTAGGGGGTGAGGTAGGGGGCAAAGACAGCCCCCACCACAAAGACCACAATCACCAGCAGGCCGAACACACCTAACCAATCGCGCCGAAAAGCGCGGACCATCAAACGGTATTCCTCGAGTTGAGCCCCTTGCTGGCGAACCCAATCGCCCAGCCATCTCTCTGCTACGGACATAACGCCTCCTGGGGCATTGTACTCTACCTGCGTGAAATGTAATGCGTGGTGCGTGATGACTCAACGCCGCCCATGCCTCACGTTTCACGTTCTGGAAAGCTCGTAGCCCACGATCTCCTTGTCGGGAGGCAAGGGATAAGTGCGTTTGCTGTGAGCTAAACCCACATCCACCAGACCCTCGGCCAGCTTCACCGCCACCGCCGGTGGGTCAATGACCGGCACCTCACAGCCTCGCTCCGCCAGGCCCTCTCGCACCGCCGGGGCCATCCCAATCATCTCCGTGCAACCGGGGACGATGATGTGCGCTCCGTCCTCACGCACGGCCCTGGCCGACTCCTCAATCACGGCCTGGAGCACCCGCTCCCGATCTTTGCTCATCTCCAGCACAGGGATGTTGATAGCTCGCACCGAGGCTACCTTCCCGGCCAGGCCGTAGCGCCCAATCTGGCGATAGACTCTGGGGATGCCCTGCTCCAGAACGTTGATGACCGAAAACCGATGAGCCAGCATAGCTGCCAGGTGCATCGCCGTTTGCGCCGGGCCGACGACGGGGATGGAAGCCAGCTCGCGGGCCGGGTCGAGACCCGGATCGGCCATGCAGTCGAGGACCACTGCGTCCATCCCCTCCGCTTCGGCAGCGCGCACCGTGGACAAGACAGCAGGGATGGCCAGCGCCTCGTCGCGCACCGATTCGATGGAGGCGGGGCCACGGTCAATGGCCACGACGCTGATCTCCGTGCCAGAGCGGCCCACACGACCATAAGCTTCCTGGGCAGGAGCTACCCAATGATCTCCCACCACCGGGACGATGACGCGGATTTGGACCCTTTTCCGCAGCTCCCCAGGGTGCGAGTAGAGGCTGCCGTACTCGCCCCCGGTCTCCTGAAAGTAGCCGATGACTTCCTTGGGTGGCGGGGGAGGATAGGTGCGCTTGCTGTGAGCAAGGCCCACATCCACCAGACCCTCGGCCAGCTTCAAAGCAGCCAGGGAGGGATCAATGACCGGCACGGCGCAGCCTCGTTCCGCCAGGGCTTGTTCCAACTGCTGGGCCAGGCCCTTCATCCCGGTGCAGCCAAAAATGATGGCGTGAGCCCCGTCTTCCGTCACAGCCCTGGCCGATTGCTCCACCAGAGCTTCTAGCAGACGCTCTCGATCTTTGTCCAGCTCCAAGACAGGGATGTTGACCGGTCGAGCCGAGGCCAGGCTGTCCTCCAGGCCATACCGCCCGGCCAGGTGATGGATGAGGGGGACATCCCGTTCGAGGACCGTCAGCACCGAGAAGCGATGGGCCAGGATGGCCGCCAGGTGCATCGCTGTTTGCGCCGGGCCGACGACGGGGATGGAGACCAATTCGCGGGCCGGGGACAGGCCCGGATCGGCCATGCAATCAATGATGACCGCGTCCATCCCCTCCTCCTCGGCAGCGCGCACCTTGGCCAGAATGTCCGGCACCGCCAGGGCATCTTCATAGTCGGACTCCAGAGAGGCCGGACCTCTGTCGAGGCCAACGACGCTGATTTCGGCCTCTGGTCTGGCGGCCGCCACATATTGGGGCCCCGTGACAGCCACGAACTCTTTGGTCGTCACGGGAACAATGACGCGAATTTTCATAACTCAGACCTTTATTTTGGGTT
>JAOZOT010000433.1 GCA_029933115.1 Anaerolineae bacterium
GAGCATTTTTCAGACACGCTGTTAGACCATCTTCGGCCTTTCCCAGGCTCTCACTATTCGCCACTGTAGGGTGGAGGTATCGAGACACAGCTCAAAAGTTTCCCCAATGGGAGTCATAACCAGGCAGTGGTACAAGGTACGGGGACCATCCGTCTCTGTCCACCGTCGTCCTACATCGCTGAGGTGATAGGTCTGGCCTCGCCAGGTGAAAGCGGTGGGGGTCACTGTGCCTCCCTCGTCGAAGCGGGCCTCCACCGACACCGGCGCGTTGATGGTTTTCATCACGGGCTCCCTGCCAACTTTTCCTCAAACTCAATCTGTCCCCCCAGCAGTTTGTGGACCTCGCAACGCCGGGCGGAGTTGAAGAGGATCTTGATCTCCCGGTCGCTCAGGCCCTGGCCCAGGTCAATGATGGAGGAAAATCTGGTTCGTTGTCCTCCTTCAGTGACATCGGTCACGGCGTCCACCTGAACCTCCAGCTTCTCTACTTGAATCTTTTTATTGGCTGCGACCGCAGCCATGGTCAACACCATTCAAGAAGCCAGTGAGGCCAGAACCAACTCAATGGGGCAGAATCTGGCGCCTTCTTTCCAGAGACTGACTCTCTCGTCCACGGTGAAGGTCAGATCTCTGATCTTTACTTCTGCTCTCTCTTCTCCCAGGTATCTTGTTATTGCTCTATATTCCATCTCACCGTGCGTCGCACCTCACCTCGAAAGTCTCCGTGCTTCTTTACGTGCGGGCTTGCCCCACTCACAGGTGGTAGCCCTGCGTCTGACTGTGGCCGGGAGGATTACCGCCTGACAATAAAGCCATCAATTCCCACGGGCCCGGCCGCACCTGACGCCTGGGTAGCGTGCACAATCTTCACGCGGTGCAGGCCGTCGTCCAGGCCACGGGCCACCGGCTTGACCACGCCAAATTGAGGCGTATCGCTGCGCAGGTCCAGGCTCAACGTCGGCTTCTCCCCTGTGTCCGCCCCCTTTCCATCTCCCACAGGGTCAACGAACACGTCCAGTTGACCGGCTTCGGGCCCGGTAGCGACCACCAGGTCTAATTCGGTACCGGCGAACGAGAAGGCGAGACTTTCCCCCTCTCCCCTCGTCATCCGATAGGCTCCCAACACAGCTCGCTCATCCCGAACAGTTTGCCACTTGCTAGAGTCGTCCTGGGCAAAGTCGGGGGGGGCACCGGCCGGGGAGCTCGACCAACTCACTGCCCAGTGCTCCTCCTGATGGTAGCCGGGGTACATCACCGGCGGCCGGTTGGCGTATTCCTTCATTGCCTCGTACACCGGCAGGGGGGTAAAGTCGGGCTCGACCATGCGAAAGTAGTATTCAGGCCGGTCCTTTTCCAGATCGGTGGCTCGCTTGAAAAACCAGAAGTTGACCACCCCCACCCAAGGCCATTCCTCTTGAATGCGCTGGTAGGCCTCGACCAC
The DNA here is from genome assembly GCA_029933115.1 of Anaerolineae bacterium. Lineage (GTDB taxonomy): Bacteria > Chloroflexota > Anaerolineae > E26-bin7 > E26-bin7 > E26-bin7. The sequence goes on from JAOZOT010000433.1 coordinate 1,442, forward strand.
ATAGCGGGCTTGCTGTTCCTCGGTGACCTGACCATAGGGCGCACCACCGGGAAAGCCCTCGGGCACGGCGTTCCAGTTCATCTCCGAGAGCCAAATGGGCTTGTTTTCATCGCCGTTGCGGACCATGATGTCGCGGATGTAGAGGGGACGGGAGAAATTGAGGACCCGGGGTTGCATACGCCTGTCACGCGGACCGGACCACAGCCCGTAGCCTTGCATGGCCAGGATGTCGAAATAATCTCCGGCCCCGGCATCGTACATCCGTTGCAGGAAGATAAAGTCGTTGAGGCCATGAGGGTAATAGTCCACCTCGATGGTGGAGGCCAGTGCCCCGCAGATAATGACCACATCGGGGTCGGCCTCCTTGGCGCGAGTGTAGCCCACTTTGAGGAGCTCGGTGTAGGCCTCAGGGTCCACCGGTTGCTCTCCCCATTCGGGGTAGATGTTGGGCTCGTTCCAAATCTGGTAGTATCGGATGCGGCCTTTGTAGCGGCTGACCACAGCGTAGACGAAATCGCCATAGTCAGCGTAGTCGTCCGGTGGAGCCAGGGGTCCCAGGTCGTTGCCTGTGGCTCGTGACCAGGCTGGGGGGTTGCTCAGGCGGGCGATGATGCCCAGGTCATATTTCTCCGCCAGGTCAACAATGTTATCGTACTTCTCCCAGGCAGAGCGGTGAGGCTCGTGGCGGCGGTCTTCGAAATCTCCCTTGCCGTGGATCTCAATGTCCTCCCAGGGGAACTCTTGGCGAATCCAGCAGAAGCCGGCCGCTTTCACCATCTGAAGAGTGCGCTCCCTTTTCTCCGGCTCCACCTCCTGTTCCAGGAAGGTGTTGACTCCAAAGGGGCAAAGGCCGGCGTGAGCCACCGGGACGTAGGGGCGGGTCTCAACACGCCGCCGGGTGAGGTCGAAAAGCAACTGAACGGCGCCTTTGACCTGCGGCAGCGGCGCCTCTTCACCGGTGCAGTTGGAGAGGGCCTGGGAGACAGAGTCTCGAGACGTGAGAAAGGCGAGCCCCCCAACAGCGACGATGAGCATCAGTCCGGCCAGGACAGGTGCTTTCTTCTCCGGCAAATTCATGAATCCCCTCAGAGATGCGATCTTGCCATACAAGGTATCCCCTCAGGGGCGAACCCTCGCGGTCGCCCGGCGGGCGAGGCCTGCCCCTACCCCAGGTTATCAGGCGATGTATTCCTGCAATGCTTGCGGCTTTACGACCACGATCTGCCCTCTTCGAAGCCTGATGAGGCCCTGTCGTCGGAAAGCGCCCAAGGCTTTGTTGGTGCTCTCACGGCTGGCGCCGACCATAGTGGCCAACTCTTGTTGAGTCAAAGGAACGGCGATGCGTACCCCTTCAGCTTCGGTCACCCCATAGCTCTCAGCCAACTCCAGCAGCTTGCGAGCCACCCGGCGATAGACATCGAGGAAGGCCAGGCTGCCGGCTTGGATTGTGGTGTAGCGGAGTCGGGTGCTGAGAGTGCGCATAAAGTTGAGGGCCAGTTGGGGGCAGCGCCTGAGATGATAGAGGTAGGCCCGGCGCGACAGGGTGAGCACCACTGTGTCTTCCATAGCCACTGCGCTGGCCGAGCGCGGCAAATCGTCAATGAGAGCCAGCTCTCCGAACACCTCGCCGGGTCCCATCAGCCTCACGGAGATCTCTTGGCCCTCTTCCCCCAGTACGTAGATCCGCACTCGCCCCGATTGGATGAGATAAAGCATCTCGCCCAGATCACCCTGGCGGAGGATGGTCTCATGCTGGCGGAAGGTGAGAGGCACAAAGTCAGCAGCCAACGCCCGCAATTCACCGTCGGTCAGATTGGCGAACACCGGGACTTGGCGCAAGAAAGCCAATTGTTTCATGAAACTTCTACCCTTGCTGTTGGACAGTTGAGAGCTAGGTCTATTGTACACCAAGCTGGCTCTTTCTGCAAGGGGGTTCACTGTCAGATGCAACGCTGTCATGGCCGCACCTCCTTGCCTTAGAGCGTGTCTGAAAATTCGGGGGGGCGGCGTTCGTAGTAACGACTTCAGGTAACTACCCGGGCATGGTTGATTTCAAGCCCCCTGC
>JAOZOT010000434.1 GCA_029933115.1 Anaerolineae bacterium
GAATCGCTCCCGGTAGCCTTGCTCGGCCAGGGCAGCCATAGCTCGCAGACCATCGTCAACGCCACGCATAGGCGTCCTGAGGATGCGGGCAGCCTTGCCGGTGTCGAGGCGCAGGCACTTGGGGGTGAAGGCCGCTTGAGGGACGCTGTCAAAAGAGATGGAGCCGATGTGCGCCTCCGGCAGCCCAAAGGTGTGCGCCAGCCTCTGGGCGAATTCGTACCGGCTGATGAGCTCAGGCCCTGCCACGTGGATGATCTCGTTCAAAGGGCTCCGTCCCGAGCTTGTCGAAGGGTCTTCCACCCCGATCAGCGCCAGGATGGCCGCCACCAGGTCATTGATAAAGATGAACTGGCGGTATTGATCGCGGTACATGTTCAGCTCTCGACCCTCCTGCAACCCACGCAGAACCCACTCGGCCAGGCTCTCGGTGTAGCGGGAGCTCCAGCCGTACATCACCGTGGTGCGAACGATGACGAAATCGTCGCTTCCGGCGCGGACCAACTCCTCTCCCTCGACCTTGGTGCGGCCATAGACTGACAAGGGGTTGGTGGGGCTATCCTCGTCGTACCGGCCGGCACTCCCGTCGAAAACCAGATCCGAGGAGAGGAAGATAAAGCGCGCTCCAACATTTCTGGCCGCCTCGACCAGGTGGGCCGTGCCCTCCACGTTGACCCTGTAGGCCACGGCCGGCTCTCTCTCACAGGCTGTCGGTTTGGTCATCCCGCCGGCGTGGATGATGACCTCTGGCTTGATGGCCTCCACTCGTCTCAGCACACTGTCGCGGTCACCGATGTCAAGTTGCAATGCTCTGGGGTGGGCAATGCGGTTCTTCAAGTAGGTCGGATACAGCTCAAGCTCTGCGGGTTTGTAATCCGCCGCTTGGACCACGATATTGGAACCAAGCATACCACTCCCGCCAACCAGTAGTACTCTCTTCACAATAGTAGCCTTTCAAAGGTGCGAGGCACTTGGCAAGTGCGTCGCACCTGCGTCACCATCCATAGCGGACAACCGGCGCTCCTTCAGGTGCGATTTCAATCGCCAGTCAAGGGCTCATTTTTTGCTTTCCCAGAACCCGCCCGCCGGTGCGTAGCCAGGAGGCGCCTCTACTCTCTTCCAGGTCCATCCGTCCGGGCCGACATCTTCGCCGGCCTCTGTGAGCAATCTGTTACAGTAGGTCCAAAAAGTGACGTCGTCTACGAAAAAGTTGGTGTAATCGCTAGAATCGGTCGTTCCTTGGAAGAAGAGGCGGCGCGTCTGGCCGGCGTGAGCACTGAAATCGCTCCACTCCCTCGTGCCCACCCACCAACTGCTGCCGGACATGGTGTTGTCTGCCCAGAGAAAGCTCTCCAGAGTCCCGCCTGAGGCGTCTTGCAACTCCACGTGGAAATAGTCATACGGAGTAGAAGTGCTGTCTGTCGTATACACGTAGAGATAGACAATCAGCCGGGCAGAGGAGATATTAGCCGGGATGCCGATTGTCTGATAGATCTGGTCGTCGGCTCCATCGTATCTTCCAAACCAGGCGCTCCAGGAGCCGCTGTGAGGATAATAGCCCTGCGAGCTAGGCCCGATGATGGGGTATAAACCGCTCGATTGCACCCAAATGGTGTCGCCGCTCTCGAATCCGCCATTCTGGATGACCTGGGCATCATTACATAAGCTGCTGTCAACAACAGCCAGGTCATATTCGCAACCACCGCAACCGCTGCCGGATTTCATGATGAGGGGCAGGTAGATTTTCACGCTGCCCCCACTGCCCGGGCTGCTCAGATGGCGGTACACCTTAATGAAATAGGTGTTACTGATGGTATCGGTGATGAGGGGAGTCCAGTTGTTAATGCACGAGGCTTTGCTTCCACCCCCTGGACAGTCGTCGTTCTCAAGGAGCTTTGTCACAGTCACGCCATCGGTGCTATACAACTCCAAGACTGTGTCGTTGCCGGCTCCCAGATTCGACGTCGTAATGGTGTAGGCTTCGCCGGCAGTCACGGTGAACTTGGCCCAGTCCTCGTCGCCGGCCTCGTGGAAGGTGTGACGCTGCGCCGCATCGTTCACGGTAATTACGCTGGCCTCATCGGGGGTATCATCAGATTCGTAGGCATCCTGGCAGCCGCCACCACTGCCGTTATATACTATGTAATTGGCAGAATATCCCACGTTTGAGGTCCCGTATTTGATGTTCATGTAGCCGCCTTCACCCCATCCCGGCCCCCAGGAGTTTCTCAGCCGCCACACCCCTATCCCCGTGCCCTGATAGTTGTCATCCCAGCCAACCAGGACTATAGCGTGGTTCACAGAGCCGGGGCAAGTCTCATTCGTCTGGAAAATGCCACCGCTGTAGCTTTGAAAGGCCGACCCCACGCAAACGGCAGCGGCAACGGGGCCATGATCGAGGATGGCCTGCTTGATGTCATTCACGGGCGGAACACCGTATTCACTTCCCACATAACGCCAGGAGGCGATCTTCTCATGGTGTGTATGCGCCGGACCACAGGCAACATCAGAAGCTACGTAGGGAAAATCGGCTTCATAAACTGCCCCTGCGTCGGGCTCGCCTGGCGGTATTTTGTTCAAATGGTAGTCGTGGGCCCACCATCCGCCGTTGCAGCCCCAACCGTCAGTATTGCACGAAACCAGGTACTGCTCGGCCAGATCTTTCTCCAGCCCATCTTTGATTTTGATGTTGGATTCCAAAGGACCGACCGTACCAAAAGCCCAGCAGCTACCGCAACTGCCCTGGTTTTTGACCGGGGTGCATCCACCCAGATCGCACCAATTATAGGACGAGGGGAGGCCCAACACAGGTTGGCCGGCGGGGAGAACGGGAGTCTCAAGCGGGGGTTCGACTGTAGGAGTGGGGAGAGGATTCTTGGGCCGGGTGAACGGGCCCACGCCTCGCACCTGGAGGGAGAAGGTCCTGGCCGGTTTCATCCCCTTCTCCCAGGGGCGACGATAGACCAAGCGAAGGTTGGTCTGACCTGCGGCCACCGCCTCAAAGCGCATGATCTGCCGGCTTGGAGCACCAAGTAACAGGGCGGGGCGGCCTGCCACAGTCGCCGATGAGCTTGCCTCGAACTCTATCTTCCCCACCTGTCTCAGGAGCGCTTCGTCTGCTTCCGCCACCTCCCATCTGTAGCCGGTGGAGGGGTTGCTTTCCAGGCTGATAACCAAAACCTGTCCTTCTTTGAGCTCGACCTGGTCACCTTGGTTCTGCAACCCCAATCTGATTTCCCCTGGCTTGGGGTCGTCCGGCGGAGGAGCGGCAGAGGCACTTGCGAGAAGCAGCAGAGGGCCGCATAACAGGGTGATGCAAGCTCCTAGCAATAGCGTCCATCGTTTGCTGACATGAATCCTGGTGAGTTTCATCAAGTGGCACCTCCCATCTCTGGAATCCCACTTATATCATAACATAAGCACAATGAGAGGCGCAATAGGACATTGGTAATAGGACAACAGTACCAGGAGTAGCAAACGCAGACGAGAGGGGGT
>JAOZOT010000435.1 GCA_029933115.1 Anaerolineae bacterium
CCTGAGCTTTAGCTCGGGGGCCGGGCCGAATGCCCTCACAAAACTAAACTGTTACAGAGCAGGAAAGCAGCCTCAAAATGCCCTTGTTGGGGTCATCTGGCTCAACGTTGCCGGCAGTTCTGGGGTATGCCCTCAAGCAGCGATGACCTTGCGCAAAGAATAATGTGTGGTATAATTGAGTCGTCGCCCACCGGGTGGAGGCAGGTCACACAGAGCCCACGCCCACTTGGAGGACAACTATGCTGCACGCCGTGACATTCGATTTCTGGGGAACTCTCTACCAGATCGCATCCGCCCGAGACGAACGGCTGCACCTGTTGCAGGAGGTTCTAGCTCGCCATTCCCGGCCGCGCTCCTGGACAACTCTTGAAGCAGCCTACCGCCAAGCCTGGTCTGTGTGGACCCGCGTCTGGCAGGAGGAGCATCGCTCCATCACCATTGAGCGTTGGCTGCGCGAGGTGCTGGCTTTCCTCAAAGCCGAGTTGCCCGAGGACGTGGTGGCTGACCTGTGCCAGCCTATGGAGGAGATTTACCTGCGCAGCAGTGCGCCGCAGCCTGTCCCCGAGGTGGCCAAAGTTCTACCTCGCCTCGCCCGGCGTTACCGCCTGGGGCTCATCTCCGATGTGGGGCTGACCCCGGGGCGGGTCCTGCGCGAAATCCTCCGCCGCGATGGCCTGCTACCCTGCTTCCGCACCCTGACCTTCTCCGACGAGACCGGAGTGACAAAGCCCCGGCCAGAACAGTTCCTGCACACCCTGGCTGCCCTGAAAGTCCGGCCCGAGGAGGCCGCTCACGTCGGCGACCTGCCGGAGACCGACCTGGCCGGAGCCAGAGCCGTAGGGATGAAGGCAGTCCTGTTCCTCGGGGTGAGTCGTCGCCAGGACGGCCGGCCGCTGGCCGATGCGGTCTTTGAGGACTACGGTGAACTGGAGGAAGTGCTGAGGAGGTTGGAATGACCCCTGACCCTTACGCTCAACTGGCCCGCCATTTGCACGCCCTGGGCATGGGCTACCCGCTCAAGGATGACCTGGTGGACATCTTGCGGGCCAACTTTAGCCCGGCCGAGGCCGAGGTGGCCCTGGCCTTGCCCAACACGCGCATCCCGCTGGAACTGGTCACGGCGGACGAGGTGGCCGCCAACCTGAGCCGGCCCGTCGAAGAAGTAGCGGACGCCCTGGAGGGACTGGCCAAGCGGGGACTGCTCTTCTCCGGCACCACCGACGATGGGCGGCCAGGCTACGCCCTGCATCAGGTAGGCTACGGCTTCCCCCAAACCTTCTTCCTCAAGGGGGAACGAACGCCCCACGCCAAAGACATGGCCGGACGCATGGTCAAATACTTTCGCTCGCCGGAAATCCAGGAGACTTACGGGGCCACGCCCACCAAAGCCTTCCGGTACATCCCCGTCCAGGAGGCCATCGAGGGCCCGTTCCAGGCCGTGTATCCCTACGAAATGATGGAAGTTGTCATCCGCCGGGCGCGCACCATCGCTGTGGGCCATTGCCCATGCCGCATGACCGCCCGGTTGCTGGGCAAGGCCCTCTGTGACCACCCGCTGGAAGTGTGCCTGAAATACGACGAACTGGCCGAATACCTTATCGAGCGGGGGATGGCTCGACAGATTGATGCAGATGAGGCGCTGGCCATCATCCGCCTGGCTGAGGAGAGCGGGCTGGTGCACCTGGTTGACAACTCGCAGGACGGCATCAAACACACCTGCAACTGCTGCGAACACGCCTGTTGGAACGTCGGCCCCATCGCTCGGCGGCGACTGGCCCGCGACGACATCATGGCCACCTACTTCCTGCGCACCACCGACGAGGAGGCCTGCGCAGGCTGTGGCGCCTGCATCGAAGCCTGTCCGGTAGACGCGCTGGTCATGGGCGACGAGGTCCCCACCGTGGACGAGGCGGTGTGCCTCGGCTGCGGGCTGTGCGCTATTCCCTGTCCCAACGACGCCGTGCGCCTCAAACGCCGCACCGACGTTGCCCTGCCACCGGCGACCTTTGCCGAGTTGCACGGACGCATCCAGGAAGAGAAAGCGGCGAGTTGACGCGCTCAACAAACTACGGGGGCAAGGTAATGTCATGAAACTACTCCTCATCCAACCATCTCATCTCCTCAATGGAGGCCAGGTCTACAAGCCCCGCTGGCCCTGGTTGCCCAACCTGACCATGCCTACCATAGCCGCCCTGACGCCCCCTGACGTAGAGGTGACCATCGTTGATGAGTACGTCCAAGAGATTGATTTCAACGCGCCGGTAGATCTGGTAGGCTTGACGGCTGTCATCACCCAGTCCACACGCGCCTATCAAATCGCCGACCAGTTTCGACGCCGGGGCGTGCCGGTGGTCATGGGCGGCCACCACGCCTCGGCCCTGCCCGAAGAGGCCCTGCAACATTGTGATGCGGTGGTGATCGGAGAGGCCGAGGGCATCTGGCCCACAGTCATCGAAGACGCCCAACGGGGGAAACTGGAACCACTCTACCAGGCCAACGGCTATCCTCCCCTGAAGGGCCTGCCCCGACCTAGATTTTCCCTCCTACCTCTGCGCCGCTACCTCACCCCTTTCCTTCCCGTCCAGACGACGCGGGGATGTCCTTTCCACTGCGAGTTCTGCGCTGTGACCAGCTTCTTCGGCGGCACCTATCGCTTCCGCCCCGTCGAAGAGGTGGTGGAGGAGGTGAAGGCTACCGGCAGCCGGAGCATCTTTTTCGTTGATGACAACATCGCTGCCAACCCCGACCGGGCCAAAGAATTGTTTCGAGCCCTCATCCCCCTCCGGCTGCGCTGGCTCAGCCAGGCCAACCTGACCGTGGCCAACGATCCAGAACTGCTGGACCTGGCCGTGAGGAGCGGCTGCTTTGCCCTCTTTATCGGCCTGGAAAGCCTCTCAGAAGCGAACCTGAAACAGGCAGGCAAGACTTTCAACCGACCGGCAGAATACCCCGAGGCCATCCGCCGCATCCAAAAGGCCGGCATCCACGTCTGGGCCAGCTTTATCTTTGGTCTGGATGACGACGATGAGACCGTCTTTGAGCGCACAGTGCGCTTTCTGGAGGAGAACCGATTGCCTATGGCCTCTTTCTTCGCCTATGTACCTCTGCCGGGCACCAAAGCCGCCCGGCGTATGGAGGAGGAAGGGCGCATCATCGAGCGCGACTGGGCCAAATACGACGACGCTCACGCTCTGTTCATCCCCCGCCGCATGAGCCCTCAAGCCCTGGAAGAAGGTCTGTGGTGGGCCTACCGGCACTTTTACTCCTTACCTTGCTTGCTGCGCCGCGCTTTTTGCCCACCCAAACACCACCTTCCGCTGGTGCTGCTCATGAACCTTCTATATCGCTCTGCTGTGCGGCGGGGAGTCCACCCCATGTCTGGCTGAAGGTCTCAGGACCAAGGTGTGACGCACCTGCCATCGGGGGCACTCAATCGGCGTCAAATCGCGCTTTTTGAGCATCGGGGCGACTCCAGTCGCTTTTCACCA
>JAOZOT010000436.1 GCA_029933115.1 Anaerolineae bacterium
CATTCGTCGGCGCGGCTTCGCCAACCCGCCGCGCGTTTCGTGAAAATTGGGATGGCACAATTTTGGAGGCAGATCAGAATGTCCGCTAAAAGTATACCCTACAAGTTGCTCTCTGTTGCCTTTACAGTATTGTTAATCCTTGGCTGTTCCGGTGTGGAACGCAGAGAAACGGCTCAGAACCCAATCAAGGTCCTCTTTGCCGTACACATTGAACCCTTTCTGCCCGAGTTTGGATTCGATTACGGCGCCAGACGGGAGGAGCTGTATTGGTTGAGAGAGCTGGCCCTGGCTCGCGGCGCCAAATTGACGGTTGCTTCCAACGGTGAATTCATGGAATTCGTTGAAGACTTTGGCGATCAGGAACTCGTCCGGTCCTATCTCGATGCTGGATTCAACTGGGGGACGCATATCCATCCTCTTTGGAGGAAGGGACGACACGACTGGGCTCTTGAACTTCCCGGCGTCCCGGAGGCCCTCGTTAGAAGGATCTGGCGAGATAACATTGGGGCTGTCAACTCGGTCATCGGCAGCGAAAATAACTACGGCGTGGCTCCCTACCAGTGCGCCCAACCCCTTTTGGCCAAGATGATGAGAGAGCACAAGTTTGCCATTCAGACGGCGCTTACAGAGCCGGCGGGCATAATGGCCTATGAAAACCTCGGTCACTACCCGTGGAACCCTTTTCGTCCCTCTGCCGAAGTGGGAAAGTATTTGAAGGAGAACCTGAACCAGACCCAATACATCTTGATTCCACACTATCCCCAACTGGAACCCAACCCAGGGCCGTCAGGGCCCAGATCGCTTGGAGCTAACCAGAAGTATTTCATCATGGAATATATAGAATGGCTTCACCAGCAGAGGAGCGGTCTTCCCGGCAAGGTGTGGGTCTTTGGTATTGCCACCCATGACTGCTATAACAACCCCAACAGAGATGACATCGAGACGATGCTTGACTGGCTTGACGAGAACTTTGTAGGTAAGACGACGCCGGCCGGGCAGATAATTGCTGAATACGCTACAGCCACGGAAGTGGCCGAGGAGTTCTGGCAGTGGGCCACAGAGCATCCCAACGAAAGTTCATTCAGTTGGGAAGAAGGCCAACCCTATCCTTATACCTACCCTGATATGCCCAACCTTCTGAGAGAGGCGGAATATAATACGGCCATTGACCTGGGGAAAACCTTGGCATGTTACAGGTTCACAAGAGAGGATGCTCGGCCAATATATGCGCTGTGGTCTTGGGCTGGCGAGCAGCTCATTGACTTTTCCCCCCAAATCCCGGGGCAAGTGCGAGTGCATGACGGTAAGGGCAATGCATATATTTCCGCCTCTGAGACTCTAAAGGTAAGTGAAGAGCCGATATTCGTAGAAGCGAACTGGTGAAAGCCGTCGAAAGTCGCCACTACGAGCATTTTTCGGACACGCTCTGAAATCCGGGCACGTGGATGCAATTCTCATTCCACCAGTATCCGCACACTGTTGCTGCGGCAGGCCGCGCACATCCGCTCTTCGTCGGCCGTTGGATCGTAGGTCACATCCCATTGGTTGCCACAGCGCATACAGCGCATGGTGGCCGGTGCGGGCTCCTTCAGCTTCCCCACTTTGCTGCTGACGGGCACCTTGGCCTCCCGCAAGGCCTGACGGGTCTGCTCAATCTCCTCAAGGGTCACCGCCGCCCGCAGCTTCTCAACCTCCGTCATGATTCGCGCCCAGCGTTGGCCCTCGGCGGCGCTGCACCATTCGAGCTGCAAACGCTCCGGCCGCACCCCGTACTTTTCCAACCCTTCCCACAGGGCATCCACCCGGCGCACGGTGTTGCGGTTGGCGTTGATGTAGTGACAGTCGGCCAGGTGGCAGCCAGAGACCAGCACCACAGGCGCGCCTTTGCGGAAGGCGTACCACACAAAATCCGGCGCCACCCGGCCCGAGCACATAGTGCGGATGAGGCGGGCGTTGGGTGGGTATTCCATGCGCCCGGTGCCGGCCGTGTCAGCCCCGGCGTAGGAACACCAGTTGCAGGCGAAGGCGACGATCTTGTCCTGGGGGTCCTCCTCCAGGATGGAATCTATCATGGCGTAAATCTGCTGGTCGGTGAAGTGACGCATGGTGATGGCCCCGAAACGGCACTCGGCGGCGCAGGTGCCACAGCCCGCGCAGGCAGCAGTGACCACCTGTGCCGGCTGCTTCTTTTCCCAGACGATGGCTCCGTAGGGACACACGTTGGCGCAGAGGCCACACATCTTGCACAGGTCTTTGTCCACCACGGCGGTGATAGCCTCGACCCTGATGCTGGGGGAACTGAGCAAGATACCGGCCCGGGCCGCAGCAGCGCTGGCCTGAGTGACCGAGTCCTTGATGTCCTTGGGCGATTCGGCGCAACCGGCGATGTAGACTCCTCTGGTGGGCGAGTCCACCGGTTTCAGCTTGGGGTGTGATTCCATGAAAAAGCCATCGGCGGTGCGAGAGAGGCTCAGCAGGTCTTTGATGTGTCCATCCTGACGGGGCACCGCCCCGATGGAAAGGACCAGCATGTCAACTTCGTGCTGCTCCAGGCGGCCGGTGGTGGTGTTCTCCACAAACAGCTTCAGACTCTGGGTTTCGGGATCCTCTTTCACCTCGCCGGGCAAACCCCGGATGTATTTGACTCCCATCTCCTTGCTGCGCATGTAGAGCTCCTCGAAGCCCTTGCCAAAGGCCCGCATATCCATGTAAAATACAGTTATGTCAATATCTGGATAGTGGTCCTTCAGCAGGAGACTGTCTTTGACGGTGTTCATGCAGCAGATGTTGGAGCAGTAGGGATTGCCCCGCACCTGAGAGCGGGAGCCCACACATTGCACAAAGCCGATGCGCCTGGGCGTCTGGTGATCGGTGAGGCGGATAAAGTGGCCTTCGGTGGGGCCGCCGGCGGAGATGAGCCGCTCGAACTCCATGCTGGTGATGACGTTTTCGTAACGGGTGTAGCCGTACTCGTCCAACTCGGTGGGGTCGTAGACGTCCATGCCCGTGGCCACGATGATAGCCCCTACCTCCAATTCCACGATCTCGTCTTGCATGTCAAAGTCAATGCACTTTTTGTCACAACGCTCGATGCACTTGCCGCAGGCGATGGGGTTGTCGCCCAGACATTCGTGGATGTTGACGATGTAGGCTGAGGGCACGGCCTGGGGGAAAGGGATGTAGATGGCCCGCCGGGTGGAGAGGCCCATCTGGAATTCGTCGGGTTTGACGATGGGGCAAACCTCGGCGCAGTCGCCGCAAGCGGTGCACTCTTTCTCGTCAACGTAACGGGCCTTCTTGCGCACCCTGACCTTGAAATTGCCCACGTACCCGGAGATGTCCTCCACCTCGCTGTAGGCCATCAGTTCGATCTTGGGATGCCGACCGACATCCATCATCTTGGGGCCCAGGATTCATATCGAGCAGTCCATGGTGGGATAGGTCTTGTCCAGTTGGGCCATGATCCCACCGATGGA
>JAOZOT010000437.1 GCA_029933115.1 Anaerolineae bacterium
TCTATGCCCTGGTCTCCCGTGTGCTTCCCCTCTACCACTTCCCTCATCTTCGGCAAACCCCGGACCTCCCCCAACAATCGTACCACCCGCAATCAATGCCGATCATATGATGACATAGTCGGCAATGAAGCCCTAAAGTCAACTACCACCGCCGGAAGCGGTGGCTTGGAATAACGCACCTGGAAGGCGCGATCTTACGGGTCTAACCGCGATGTCTAATCAAACAACTTGCCCTGAGTGGCTTCCAGACGCTTCTCGCGCTGCTCTTGCCACTTCACGTACTTGCGTATCCTGTCTTCGTCTAGGCCAATGGTGCTCACGCAGTACCCTCGCGACCATAGGTGACGCCCCCAGTAGCGGCGTCCCAGTCGCTCGTAGCGGGCACAGAGCCGTGTTGCCAGCTTGCCCTTCAGATAGCCCATGAAGTTTGATACGGCATACTTCGGCGGTATGGACATCACCAGATGCACATGATCCGGCTGCACCTTCAACTCCAGAACTTCGACCCCTTCCTTCTGTCGGCACAGCCGATAGATTTGTTGCCGGGTGTACTCCGCCACCTCATCTCGCAAGATCTGATACCTGTACTTCGGACAGAACACAATGTGGTACTTACACTCATAGACAGAATGTGATAGTCTTTTGAATTGTCGGGGCATTATGTACCTCCTGAAGTCTCGCACCTTCCAGGTAGGTACATAATACCCCATCTTACGGTAGAACCCAATGCTCAGACCACTGCCAGAGGCAGTGGGTTCCTAAACGACTCAACTACCCTCACCACCATACCCAGCAACATGGCAACTCGGGTGTGTCATTTTGCGTGAGTCGTTTCACTTGACCGGTCACAACTTCAAAGAGGTAAATCTCCTCGTTCTCTTCAAGACGACTGGCGGCAAAGGCAATCCACCTCCCATCCGGCGACCACTCGCAAGCTATTTCCATCACTTCTTCATCCCGCGACAGACGGATGAGGTTTTGCCCATCAGCGTCTGCCAGATACATCTGCGGCGCACTGTCCTCACTCGGAAACGCAGTGAATACTATCCTCTGACCATCGGGAGACCAATGGAAAGGAGGAGACCAATAGGGAATCAGCAACTCAGAAGCATCGGAAAGCCTCACTTCTTCCCCAGCGTAAAGATCAAAGACACACAACTCGAAATCATATCCACTACGACTTCCCAGGTGTGGCATGCCTCCGCTGCGACTTACCAAGTACGCCAGTTTTTTACCGTCGGGGGACCAGGCCCCTCTGATGTATCTATAACCACCTTCAGAAACGCGTAACTCTTCCACTGTGCCGGTATCCATATCTATAAGTAACATTCTAGTGTGAGTGGTATCTACACCGATTTCAGCGTAATTGCCGCTGATAAGGAACATTTTCTTCCCATCGGGTGCCCATGCGACCCAGCCGAAGAGCATTGTCGGATCTTCCACGATCAACCGCTGGTCAGACCCGTCTGCCTCCATCACGTAAGCCCTCGATGCCCCATCCCCCCGGCGTGATAGGAACGCAATCTGTGCACCGTCCGGTGACCAGACGGGCGATGAATCCTCAGCATCATTCTCTGTCAGTCTTCGTTTGTCTCCACCTTCCACATCCATCGTCCAGATCTCCGCACTCCCAGCCCAGCCTGTTACATACGCGAACCGCCGTGCCACAGGCGACCAGGAGACGTCGCAGTTCACAATAAGCTCATCGTCATCCGTCAACCGGTGTTCGTGACCGGTCTCGACGTCCAGCAAATAAATATCCCTGCGCCCTTCTCTTTCGGAGCAAAAAGCCAACATAGGCTGCCCAACCGTCGGGTGAATTGACGATGACCGACACCCAACGGCAGTTGCCGTAATCACCACACTCATGACCATCGCTGAAAGTACTCCCTTCTTCATCTCACCTCACTCCTGAAACAGAAAAGCCACGCTCCTCAGCGGAGTGAAATCGGCTTGGCGGTGTTGTAACAGGTGCTAGCCCCCTGGCAAGGTCCCGGAGGCCGTATCACAGCGCCTGGACGGGGATAGGTGATGGGAGTCTCCACCAGTCCCCCATCAGGTCGCATAGACAGATAGTGCGGCCTGATTTGATACCCCGCTCCGTCTTGATAAACGTGATATGTCTGAACGATGGCCCGTTCGGAGACCTCCGCTGCCGGTTGGCGATTCTCTTGAATCAGGATTTGATACTTCCGCGCTCCAATATCGCCAGCGCCGAGAACATTGACGCTCAGATCGAGGACGTTCGCTGCTGCCGCCACCTTCATAGACGTCGGGCCAGACACGGCCCCTTCCAACTCGTAGGGGGCAAAGCCTTCCCCGGCAACGATTTTTCGAAAGCGGTCGTATCTGCCCGTGTGCTCCGAGACGACGGCTATCTGCCCATAGACCAGCGTCGCTGTATCGTCGGCATCAATGGCAGCTCTCTCTGCCGGCTCGCCTAGCCAGGCATAGCCTCTTTCATCTATGATTACCTGCCTGTGGATAGAAAGCGACGCGGGTGGCCCAAAGCCAAATGTCACCTCTTGCGGGATGGTCCCCAATGTGAACTTCACCGCCCAGCGGTCTAACTTGCTGCCGAGCGAGGTCATTCCCTGAAGCCGCATCGCTGTTGTCCATTCACCACCACCGTTCACGTTCGCGTTGTGCCGATAGGCGAAGTCACCAAGAGGGTCGAGGCCCAACTCCATCGGCGGGACAAAAATACTGAATTCCTGCCCACCGATGGTAAGGATCCCCTTACCGTAGTAGCCGCCGGGAGCAATGTTCTCCTGCAAAACCCAAGGCCGCATCCTTGTCGGGGTTGGTATCGGCGTACCGGTAGGCATCGGTGTAGGCGCCGGCCCCGGCCGTGGTGTGGGTGTCGCCGTTGAGAACGGTGTCGGTGTGGGTGTGGCTGTAGGCGTCGGTGGCACAGGTGGTGTGGGTGGGCCGGGCGGTGGCGTCGGTGGGCCAGGTGGTGGCGTCAGCTCCGGCCCTCTTCTTCTCCTCCTGCCGGCCAGGCCGCCTCCAAGCAACCCCACCAGCCCCGCCGCCAGGCTCGCCGTCCCCGCCAGTGCGACTTTGGGCAGGCTCCGCCCCCACCCGGCCACCCGCCGGACCACATTCCGCACCACAGGCGCCACCCGTTGCACCGCAGAGGTCGCCCATTGCCGCGCGCTTTGCACCACCCGCCCAGGTGCACTGCGTATCGCCCCCACTACTCGCCCAGGCGCACTGCGCACCGCAGCCCTCACCCGTTGCACCACAGGCGCCACCCGTTGCACCGCAGACGCCGTCCATTGCCGCACCGCCCGCACCACCCGCCCAGGTGCACCGCGTATCGCCCCCACTATCCGCCCAGGCACACCGCCCACCACCTGCCGCCGCGACCGACGCCGCGACGACGACCGCCGCCGCACACCACCCACTGCCTTCACTACCCGCCTCACCACCCGCCGGACCACACCGCCCACCACCCGCCGCCGTGACGTGC
>JAOZOT010000438.1 GCA_029933115.1 Anaerolineae bacterium
CCCGCCGCCTCAAGCGGCCTACCCGGAGGTCCAGGGAGACGAGCCACCTCCCGGCGCTTAGCGCCTTCCCTCCTGCTTGGCCTTGCTCCCGGTGGGGGTTGCCTGGCCAACTCAGTCACCTGAGTTGCGGTGAGCTCTTACATTAAGGGAGTAGCTCCCCTCACCTTTTCACCCTTACCTGACCACAGTCAGGCGGTATGTTTCTGTGGCCCTATCCGTCGGGTCACCCCGCCTGGGTGTTACCCAGCACCGTGCTCTGTGGAGCTCGGACTTTCCTCAGATGGCATGACGCCATCCGCGACCGCCCGGCCTGCTTGGGCACCTACAATCAATATAGCATAAACGGGAGTCAATGTCAACTCCCCGGCCAATACCGTACCACCACACTCCATTTGGCAATTCAGCGGCCCGACACCTTGCCTACTACGCCTGGATTGCAAATGTCTGGCCGAAACACACCTCCAAGCCATTCCAGCCGACCTATACGGTCCGCTACCAAGGCTGTGATCTATTGCGACGCAGAGGTCTCAGTCGGAGTCGCCGTAGCCGTCGCAGTGGGTTCTCCGGTAGCCGTAGGGGTGCCCGTCGGAGTCGCCGTTGTGGTGGCCACCTCTGTCGGCGTGGCCGTCAGGGTCAAGGTAGCAGTGGAAACCTCGGTCGGCACTTCGGTGGAGGTAGCTGTCGAGGTGGGCGCGACGCTTGGGACCTCAGTTGGCGTGACTGTGGGGAGAATGAGCGTAGGCGTGGACGTGGCCGTCGGCTCAGGCGTGGCCGTGGCAGTCGGTGTCGGGATAGGAAGGGGCGTACTGGTAGGCAATGGCGTGGGAGTCAGGGTGGGCGTAGGATTAGCCACCACGACGTGCACCCGGGCCTCGACCACTGTGCCCTGGTGGTCGAAGACCAGCACCCGCAAGGTATGCCCCATGTTATGCAGACCCCGCGTGTCCCACCGGGCCAGGAGCCCGCTTTCCACCGGCGTGTTATTAGGACCACTCACCGGTCCCCACCCTCCCGGATCGTGAGTGACCCCATACTCAACGATGTAATGCGAGAAGTCGGGCATGTTTGCCCGACCAACCACAGGCACAATACCTTCCACCTGTTCCCCCTCCAGAGGCTGGAAAATGGCCACCTGCGCCGGGCCGGTGTGCAGGGTACACGTCTCCGTCGGCGGCTGGGGGATACCGTGCTGTTCGGCCCACTCCCGACCGTCGGGTGGATATACCTGGAAATACTTCTCCTCAACCAGATTCTCAGGGCAGAACTCGGTGGCCAGTTGGCCGGTGGTACGGTCAATCCTGACCAATTGATGGATGTCGTGCTCAGGGCCGAGGGGACCTTGACCGGCAGCAAAGATTTCCAGCTTTTTGCGCGGGCAGACTGGGCTGGGAATGGTGCCCGAATCGGCGCAGATCTCGATGGTCTCGATACCTTCCGGCCTGACGAACTCGTGGGGCGGAGTGTCGGCCAGGGCCTCCTCCATGAAATTGTGCCAGATAGGCCCTGCTCCGGTCACGCCAGAGATGTGGGCCATGGGAGTGTTGTCCGAGTTTCCCACCCAGACCCCAGCTACCAGATCCGGGGTGTAGCCGACGGTCCAGTTGTCACGCCAATCGTTGGTGGTGCCTGTTTTGACGGCAGCCGGCCGGGAGAGCCTGAGCACACTGTTGGGGCCAAAGGCCGGGGTGCGGGCTTCGTTGTCGGCCAGGATGTCGGTAATGAGATAGGCGTGCTGAGGAGAGATGACCTGTTCACCTTCTGGGGGATGGTATTCCTCGATCACTCGCCCATAATCGTCCACGATGCGCAGGACGGCCACCGGCGGTACCCGTCTCCCGCCGTTGGCAAAGACAGCGTAAGCGCCGGTGAGTTCCAAAAGGGTCACATCGCCCCCACCTAAAGTCAACGACAGGCCATAGTCAGGGCGGTTGAGAGAGTTGATACCCAGACGATGAGCCATCTCCAGAAAAGCCGGCAGGCCCACGTACTGCAACGTTTTTACGGCCGGAATATTGTACGAACTGCCCAAGGCCGTGCGCACCAAGACCGGGCCGTGGAACTTTTCGTCGTAGTTAGTCGGCTTGTAAGGTGGGTTGGCCCCGTCGGGGAACTCGGTGGGCACGTCCATAATCAGCGTGGCCGGCGTCCAGCCTTTCTCGAAAGCAGTCACATAAGTGACGGGCTTGATGGCCGAGCCCGGCTGGCGCAGGCGCAGGGCCACGTTGACTTGGCCATCAATCTCAGGGTCGAAGAAGTCAACGCTGCCCAGCATGGCCAGTATCTCGCCGGTGGCAGGCCGTATGGCCACCAAAGCCGCGTTGGTGACGTGTTTGTCGGCCAAAGCGGCAATCTGCTCCCTGGCTACCCGTTCGGCTATCTCCTGCAAGCGAGGGTCCAGGGTGGTGTAGACCTGCAAGCCCCCCTGGTAAAGAATGGCGCTGCCGTATTCCTGCTCCAACAGTTGGCGGACGTAAGCTACAAAGTGGGGAGCTCGGATGTCCGTGCGCTGGGCCACGAACTGAAGCTCCTCAGACCGGGCAGCCTCTGCCTGAGCAGGGGTGATGTAACCCTCCGCGACCATAAGGTCCAGGACGATAGCCTGACGGGCTTTCGCTGCTTCGGGGTTGGTGAAGGGGTCGTAGATGGCCGGCGACTGAGGGAGGCCGGCCAGCAAAGCTGCTTCGGCCAGGCTCAGTTCGGCCGCTGTCTTGCCAAGGTAGGTCTCGGCGGCGGCCTCGATGCCGTAGGCCAGATTGCCGTAATAGATGGTGTTGAGGTAGATCTCCAAGATAGTATCTTTGGGATAACGGCGGGTGATCTCGGTAGCCAGCACCGCCTCTTTGATCTTGCGCGAGAGGGTGCGCTGAGCCCGCTCCTCCGGGGAGAGGAAAACAGTGCGGGCCAACTGTTGAGGGATGGTGCTGGCCCCAGAGACAATGCTCCTCTCGGTCACATTCTGCCAGACAGCGCGGGCGATGCCAATGGGATCCACCCCTGGGTGCTGGTAGAAGTGCTTGTCCTCGGTGGCGATGGTGGCCTGGCGCAAGTAGGGCGAGATGCGCTCCAAAGGCACCAGGGTACGCCGTCCACCCTGGGGGTCAAAGACCTCATAGAGTAGCCCACCGTTGCGGTCATAGATCTTGGTGCTGGCGAAGGCGATGGAGCGGGCCCGTAGCTCTTCTGGCGCGGGGAGGCCGAGGGCAATGTAAGTATAGCCGGCGATAGCCAGGCCGAGGCTGATGAAGAAGGTGATGGCGAAAGCCAAAGCAACGATGAGAAACCCTTGAACCAAGGTTGCACCTCGCCTCTTCTTCTGCCGTTTCCGACCCAAGTGATAGCTTTGATACCGGCCCGGCATTCTGCTCATGAACCTAGCCTCCATCACCAATCAAGACTCTTTCACAATGCTCCAACACATCGAAAAAGACCTGCTTGTTATTATACCACAGGCAC